>NZ_JBWKFM010000012.1:0-144401 GCF_056434285.1 Streptomyces sp. NPDC044063 | reverse complement strand
TCTTTGTTTTTTTTTGTCGTTCTCCTTGTTTTTTTTTTTTTTTTTTTTTTTTCCCCTCCCCCCCTCCCCCCCCCCCCCCCCCCCCCCCCCCCCCCCCGGGACGGGAAAGCGCCGGAGGAGGCGACCGAGGTCAGGCCAGGGCCACCAGGTCGCGGTAGTCCTCGTTCCACAGGTCCTCGTCCGCGTCCGGCAGGATCAGGACGCGGTCGGGGCGCAGGGCGTCGATGGCGCCCTCGTCGTGCGTGACCATCACGATCGCGCCCGGGTAGGTGCCGACCGCGGCCAGCACCTCGTCGCGGGAGGCGGGGTCGAGGTTGTTGGTCGGCTCGTCCAGGAGCAGCACGTTGGCGCCGGAGTGGACCAGCCCGGCCAGGGCCAGGCGGGTCTTCTCCCCGCCGGAGAGGACGCCCGCGGGCTTGTCGGCGTCGTCCCCGGTGAACAGGAACGCGCCGAGCACGCCCCGGGCCTCGCCGTCGGTCAGGTGCGGTGCCGCGTCCGCCAGGTTCTGCCGGACGGTGCGCTCCGCGGCGAGGGTGTCGTGCTCCTGGGCGAAGTAGCCCAGCCGCAGCCCGTGGCCGTGCACCACGCGGCCGTCGTCGGGGCGTTCCTCGCCGGCGAGGAGGCGCAGCAGGGTGGTCTTGCCCGCGCCGTTGAGGCCGAGGACGACCAGCCGGCTGCCCCGGTCCACGGCGAGGTCGACGCCGTGGAGGACCCGGTGGTCGCCGTAGGACTTGGTCAGGCCGGCCGCGCCCAGGGGCGTGCGCCCGCAGGGGGCGGGGTCCGGCAGCCGGAAGCGGGCGGTCTTCTCCGTCCGCCGGGCGGGCTCGAGGTCGGCGAGCATCCGGTCGGCGCGCCGGGCCATGCTCCTGGCCATGACGGCGGTGGCCGAGCGGGCCTTCATCCTCTCCGCCTGGGCGTGGAGGGTCGCGGCCTTGCGCTCGGCGCTCGCCCGCTCGCGGGCGCGGCGCCGCTCGTCGGTGGCGCGCTGGGTGAGGTAGGTCTCCCAGCCGGTGTTGTGGACGTCGATCGTCGCGCGGGTGGCGTCCAGGTGGAAGACGCGGTTGACGACGTCGGCGAGCAGCGACGTGTCGTGGCTGATGACCACGAGGCCGCCGCGGTGGTTCCGGAGGAAGCCGCGCAGCCAGGTGAGGGAGTCGGCGTCGAGGTGGTTGGTGGGCTCGTCGAGCAGCAGCGTGCCGTCGTGCCCGGCGAACAGGATGCGGGCCAGCTCGACCCGGCGCCGCTGGCCGCCGGAGAGGGTGCCCACGGGCTCGCCCAGGACGCGCTCGGGCAGGCCGAGCCCGGCCGCGAACCGGGCCGCCTCGGCCTCGGCCGCGTAGCCGCCGCCGGCCTGGAAGGCGGCCTCGGCGCGGGCGTAGGCGGCCATCGCGCGCTCGGTCGCGGCGGGCGACCCGGCCTCGGCCATCGCCGCCTCGGCGGTCCGCAGCCGGCGCAGGGCCGCCTCGAGGCCGCGCGCGGACAGGATGCGGTCGGTGACGGTCATGGCCGGGTCGGCCGCCCGGGAGTCCTGTGCGAGGAAGCCGACGGACCGGGTGCGGGTGATGCTGCCGGCGGGCGGCGTGGAGCGGCCGGCGAGGGCCGTGAGCAGGGTGGTCTTGCCGGCGCCGTTGCGGCCGACAAGGCCGATCCGGTCGCCGGGGGAGACGGTGAAGGAGATGTCGGACAGCAGCAGGCGCGCGCCCGCGCGCAGCTCGACACCACGAACGGTGATCATGGGATGACGCTCCGAAAAAGCGAAAGGACACACTTCTGGCGTGGAAGCGGGTCCTCAGCTAGGAAATTCGGGGCGTAGACATGCGTCCACCGTAACGGACGCCCCGCGGGCACCGCATGTGACTTTCGGCCGGGCCCTGCGAGAAGCGACTCAAAACCGCCCCAATCCTGTGTTTACCGGCTTTTCGGTCGGGGATTGATCTCTCGCTCTCAAGATTGCTCAGCCTCTCAAGATTGCTCAGCGCGATGACCCCATCGCAAGCACCACTCCGGCCACAAGGTCCCGGCCACCGGACGGCCGGCGACCAGCACCGAGACAGGAGCCCGACCATGCTGCCCGCCATGCCCCGCCCCGACCGCGAACGCTTCCTCGCCGAACCGCGCATCGGCGTCCTGGGCGTCACCGACACCCGGGGCGGCGACCGCGCGCCCCTGATCGTCCCGGTCTGGTACGGCTACGAGCCCGGGGGCGACGTCGTGATCGAGACAGGCCGCGAGACGCTCAAGGCGCAACTCCTGCGCGCCGCCGGCCGCTTCAGCCTCTGCGCCCAGGACGAGGGGCGCCCGTACCGCTACGTCAGCGTCGAGGGGCCCGTCACCGCGATCGAGGAGACGCTCGACCCGGCCCTGCGCGAGGCCCTGGCCCACCGCTACCTGGACCCCGAGGAGGCCCGCGCGTATCTGGCCTCGACCTCCGACCAGCTCAAGGACGACATCGTCTTCCGGATGCGCCCGCAGCACTGGCGCAGCGCCGACTTCTCCGCCTTCGCGGCGGACTTCGCCGAGGCGGGCGCCGGCGGGGAGGGCGCCGGCGAGGAGGGCGCCGGCGAGGAGGGCGGCGCGGCCTGAGCGCCGCGCACCGCCCGCACCACCCGCACCGGCCACGCCGACCGCGCCCCGGCACACCGGCCGCACCGCACGAAGCCGCTCACAGCAAGAAGGACTCGATGACCCACACCGACGTTTCGTCACGCCCGTCGTCACCCCGCCCCTCGGACCCGTCCTTACCCGGCTCCCCGGACCCCGCGTTATCCGGCTCCCCGGACCCCGCGTTATCCGGCTCCCAAGAACCCGGCTATCCCCGGGACAGCCTGATACCCGAGCTGTTCGAGGCACAGGCCGCGGCCCGGCCGCAGGCGCCGGCGGCCCGGCACGGGGAACGCACCGTGACGTACGGCCAACTCGACGCCCACGCCGACGCCCTGGCGGCACGTCTGCTCGCGCGCGGCGTCCGGCCCGGCGACCTCATCGGCGTGTGCGGCGGTCGCTCCCTGGAAGCGCTGGTGGCGCTGCTGGGCATCCTCAAGGCCGGCTGCGCGTACGTCCCGCTCGACGACGACCTCCCGCCGGCCCGGCTGCGGGCGATGGCCGAGGACGCGGGACTCAGCGCCGCCGTCACCATGCCGGGGAGCACGCGCCGCGTGCGTGGTCTACGCGCGTCGGTCGAACTCGGCCCCCTCGACCTCGGCCCCCTCGACCTCGGATCCGGCGACCTCGGATCCGGCGGCCAAGGCCCCGGCGCCGACCGCGGCTCCCGGCCCCGTACCGGCTCCGCCACCGACCGCGCCTACGTCGTCTTCACCTCCGGCACCACCGGCCGCCCCAAGCCCGTCGCGATACCCCACCGGGGCGTGGTGCGTCTCGTGCTGTCCGACCCCGAACTGTCCCCGCCGGCGCCGGGCGACGGGGTCCTCCACGCCTACGGACTGTCCTCCGACGCCTCGACGATCGAGATCTGGGGCGCGCTGCTCACCGGCGCCTGCCTGGTCCTCGCCGACCGGGAGGAGCTCCTCTCACCCCTCGCCCTGGAGCGGCTGATCCGCGAGCGGGACGTCACCGTGGCATACCTGACCACGAGCGTGTTCCACCTCGTCGCCCGCACCCGCCCCGAGGCGCTGTCCACCCTGCGGTGGGTCTCCGCCGGCGGGGAGGCGATGGACCCGCGGCTGGCCAACGCCGTGCTGGACGCCTGCCCCGGCACCACGGTGGTCAACTTCTACGGTCCGACCGAGAACTCCGTGGTCTCCACCGCCCATGTGCTCGACCGGCTGCCCGAGGACGCCGAGCACGTGCCGCTGGGCCGCCCCTTCGGCGCCTCCACCTGCCACGTCCTGCGCCCCGACGGCTCGGTCGCGGGGCCGGGCGAGGAAGGGGAGCTGTACGTCGGCGGTGACGGACTGGCCCTCGGCTACCTGGGCGACCCGCGGCTGACCGCCGAGCGCTTCGTCCCGCTGCCCGCCGTCGCTCCGGACGGGCGGCTCCTGTACCGGACGGGCGACCAGGTGGTGCGGACAGCCGACGGCCTGCTGGAGTACCGCGGCCGCCTCGACCGCCAGGTCAAGCTGCGCGGCGCCCGAGTGGAGCTCGACGAGGTGGAGACCCGGCTGCGGGCCCACCCCGAGGTCGGCGAGGCCGTCGTCGAGATCGAGGCGGACGCCCTGACCGCCTACGTCACGGCCGCCGTGCCGGGCAGCCCCCTGCCGCTGCCCGACCTCCGCGCGTACTGCGCGCAGTGGCTGCCCCCGCAGGCCGTCCCGGTCCTGGTGCCCATGGACCACTTCCCCGTCACGAGCGGCGGCAAGGTCGACCGCGCCCGCCTGAAGTCGGTCGCCCCCCTGCCCCGCCCGGCCGAGCCCGCGGCGACGGCGGAGGAGACGGACGAGCCGAAGGTCGAGGGCCTGCTCGACGTCCTCACCGAGGTGTGGCAGCGGGTGCTGCGCGTACGCCCCGCGCCCCAGGACGACTTCTTCCACCTCGGCGGCGACTCCCTGCTCGCCTCGGAGGCCGTCACCCGCACGCTCGCCGTGCTCGACCTCGACGCCTCCCTCGGCTCCACCCTCATCCGGGCCCTGCTGGCCGCGCCCACCCTTGAGGGCTTCACCGCTGCCGTACGTGAGGCCCGGGGCGGCTTCGGCCGGGCCGGCGACGGCGAACCGGCCGTCGACTTCGAGGCGGAGACCGCGCTCGGCTTCGACCTCCCGCCCGCCGAGGGCCCGGCCCCGCGCCCCCACGACCCCCGGGAGGTGCTGCTCACCGGCGCCTCCGGCTTCGTCGGCGTCTTCCTGCTGCACCGGCTGCTGCGCTCGACGACCGCCCGCGTCCACTGCCCGGTACGGGCCACCGGCCCCGCGCACGCCGGGCAGCGGGTGCGCACCGCGCTCGCCCGCTACGGGCTCCATCTCGACGAGGCCGACTGGGAGCGCGTGGAGTGCTTCCCCGGGGACCTCACCCTGCCCGGGCTGGGGCTCGCCCCGGACCACGCCGCCGAGCTGGCCCGCGGCCTGGACCTGATCGTGCACAACGGCGCCCGGGTCAACTTCCTCTACCCCTACGAGCAGCTGCGCCCCGCGAACGTCGACGGCACCCGCGAGGTCGTCCGGATCGCGGCGGCGCGCCGGGTGCCGGTGCACTTCGTGTCGACCGTCGCCGTCGTCGCCGGTTTCGGCACCGCCGGGGTGCGCGAGGTGGACGAGGACCTGCCGCTCGCCCACGCGGACGGGCTCACCATGGGCTACGCCGAGAGCAAGTGGGTCGCCGAGGGCGTGCTGCGGCGGGCCGCCGAGCAGGGCCTGCCAGTAGCCGTCCACCGGCCGTACGAGGTGACGGGCGACCGGGTGCACGGCGCCTGCAACACGGAGACGGCGATCTGCTCGCTGTTCAAGATGATCGCCGACACGGGGGTGGCCCCCGACATCGAGCTGCCGATGGACTTCGTCCCCGTCGACCACCTCGCCGAGTCCGTGGTCCACATCGCCACCCACCGGACGGCCGACGGCAGCGTCTACCACCTCACCAACCCCCGCCCGGCGATGCTGTCGGACGTCCTCGACCGGATGCGGGCCGCGGGCTTCGCCCTGCGCACGCTGCCGTACGCGCAGTGGGTCGGCGAGCTGGTGCGCCACGTCGCCGACAACCCGACGACGCCCACGGCGCCGTTCGTGTCGCTGTGCGTCGACCGCAGCCGCAACGCCGACATGTCCATCAAGGAGATGTACATCAAGGACACCTTCCCGGTGTTGGGGCGGCGCAACGCCGAGGCGGCGCTGGCCGGCAGCGGGCTGGACTGCCCGCCGGTCGACACCGCCCTCCTGGACCGGTACCTGGAGTATTTCTTCGCCTCCGGCTACATCGCGCGCCCCGCCGCGACGGGATCGGAGCCCACGGTATGACCCACCCCGAGACCGCCCACCCTGAGACAGCCCGGCCCGAGGCCCTCGTCCCCGTCCCCGAGGTCGAGCCCGGCACCGCCGGCCCGCCCTGCGCGTACGCCCGGCTGCGCGCCGAGCGGCCCGTCGTCAAGGCGCAGCTGCCCAACGGCGAGACCGGCTGGCTGATCAGCCGCTACGAGGACGCGCGCGCCGCGTTCGCCGACTCCCGGCTCGTCCGGCCGCTGCTGTCGGCCTGGCCGCCCCGCGAGGGCGACGACGCCCCGCCGCCGTGCCTGCCGACCTTCCTGGAGATGACCGGCGACCACCACGAGCGGGTACGCCGCACCGTCCTGCCGATGTTCGGCCGGGGGCGGCTGGCGTTCATGGAGCCCCGCATCCGGGCGATGGCCGAGGAGCTCGTCGACGCGATGGTGGCCGGAGCCCAGGACGGCACGGCCGACCTCGTCGCCGGCTACGCCGACCCGCTGCCGCTGCGCGTGCTGTGCGAGACCACCGGCCTGCCGTACGAGGACCGCGAGATCTACCTGCCGCACACCCTCGCCCTCCTCGGCGCGTCCGGGCTGACGATGGAGGAGGTGCTCGCCGCCCTGTACGCGCTGCAGGACTACGCCGAGGAGCTCATCTCCCGCAAGGAGAAGGAACCCGAGGGCGAGGACTACGTGCGGCTGCTCCTGGCCGAGGCCCGCCGTCCGGGCTCCGAGCTGACCCGCGACGACGTCGTCAGCTTCGTCGTCACCATGCTCATGGCGGGATACAAGACCAATATCCAGCACACCAGCAACGCCCTGCTCGCGCTGCTCACCCACCCCGAGCAGCTGCGGCGGCTGCGCGAGGCGCCCGAGGGCATCAACACCGCGGTCGAGGAACTGCTGCGATACGTCCCGTTGATGAACGCCATCAACATCCTCGTCGCCACGGAGGACTTCACCCTCCATGGGCAGGACATCCGGGCCGGCGACGCGGTGATCCCGGTGCCGGCGTCCGCCAACCGCGACCCGGAGGCGTTCGCCGACCCCGACCGCCTCGACCTGACCCGCTCCCCCAACGCCCACGTGGCGTTCGGGCACGGTCCGCACGCGTGCACCGGCGGGCACCTCACCCGCATGCAGCTGGGCATCGCCATCCGGGTGCTGCTGGAACGGCTGCCCGGCATCGAGCTCGCCGTACCGGCGGAGACCATCCCGTGGGACGAGTCCACCCCGCTGCGGGCGCCGGCCCGGCTGCCCGTGCGCTGGTGAGGAACCCCATGACCCGCGACAGCACGAAGACCAGGAAAGAGGCCCGCACCCCGTGACCGCACCGCACGCGCCCGTGTCCGAGGACGCCGCGTCCGACGAGCCCCTCCCTCACTATCCCTTCAGCACCGACGGCGACCGGCTCGCTCCCGAACTCACCGAGCTGCGCGGCCGCTGCCCCGTGGCCCGGGTGAGCACCAACTCCGGCGACGAGGCGTGGCTGGTCACCGGCTACGAACTGACGCAGCACGTACTGCGCGACCGCGCCTTCGCCCGCTCCGTGCTGGCCGACGCCGACAGCCCGGGGCAGGACGCCCCGATCCTGGCGCCCGAGCTGCTCGACGCCATGAACCACCTCCAGAAGGCCGGCCTGCGCGACGAGGTGCTCAAGGCCCTCGGCCGCAACCAGCCCGAGCTGCCCGCCGAGTGGGTCGAGGCCGTCACCCGCGAGGGCCTGGACGCGATGGTCCGCGACGGCGGCCCCGGCGACCTGCAACGCCACTTCGCCGAGTGGGTCGCGGGGCAGTGCATGTGCCGGCTGCTCGGCCTGCCCTTCGAGGACCACGCCTGGCTCGCCGTACGCGCCGACCTGGACCTCACCATGGTCACGCCCACCCACGAGGAGCTCGCCCGCAACTGGGAGGAGATCCGCGTCTACATGCACGACCACATGGCCGCCCGCAGCCCCGGCGCGCCGCGCGGCCTCGCCGACCGGCTCGCCGACCTCAACGCCGAGCACCAGGGCCTGACGGACCGCCAGCTGTCGAACATCGTGTCCGTCCTCTTCGTCAGCGGCTACGAGGACTTCGCGAGCTTCCTGGGCGTCGCCGCCTTCAACCTCCTCCAGCGGCCCGACGTCATGAGCGCGGTCCGGGCCCGCCCGGAGACGATGCCGCAGTGCGTCGAGGAGCTGCTGCGGTGCAGCGTCGTCCTGGGCAACGCGATCCCCCGCTTCGTCACCCGCGACGCGCGGCTCGGGGACGCGGAGGTGAAGGAGGGCGAGATGATCCTGCTCTCCCTGGACGCGGTCAACTTCGACCCCGCCGCGTTCTCCGACGCCGAGTCCTTCGACCCCTCCCGCACCCCCAACCCGCACCTGCGCTTCGGCTACGGCAGGCACCACTGCCCGGGCGCCCACCTGGTCCGCCGCCAGTCCGACACGGCCTTCCACGTCCTGCTCGACCGCCTCCCGGACATCCGGCTGGCGGTGCCGCCGGCGGAGGTCCCCTGGCACCCGAACCGCATGGCCATCATGGCGGCGAGCATCCCGGTGACCTGGTAGGAACCGCGAGGCCCCGGGTGCCGTGACCACTTCGGGCGCACGGCACCCGGGGCCCGTCAGCCCTGTGTCAGGCCGAGCGGTGAGGATGGGCCGGCGTTCGAGCCCTCCACACGCTCAGCACCGAGGTACGGAAAGACCGAGCACGCGAACTCACCGGAAGGAGCACGCCCGCTCATGTCCGCCTCATCGCCCCCGCCCCGCCGGCGAAGAACCCGCCGGGGCGCCGTCGCCGCCGCCCTCGCCGGCACCACGCTGCTGCCCTTCGTCCCCCCGGCGTCCGCGGCCGACGCGACCGGCGCCGCCGAATGCCAGGCGCGGCCCGCGCAGCGTCACGTCGACTGGACACGGATGACCTACAACGGGGACATGGTCTGCCCGCACGACCTGACAAACACCCGCCTGCAGTCGACGGTCCAGACCGTGAACGGCGAGATGCTGTTCTCGCCGAGCTGGTTCGTGTGCTGGAAGTTCGGCACCCCGCTCAAGGGAAGCGACATCTGGTACTACACCCAGGCCGACACGGTCATGGGCAACAAGCAGAACAAGGGCTGGGGTTACCTCCACTCCTCGGAGCTCAGGGTCGCGAAGCACCCCGTCGCGGGCATGCCGCGCTGCGGGTGGGGTGAGGAGTGAGCATGCGTACCGCCTCCCCGCTCGGGGCGCGCCGCCGTCTCCGGGCGGCCGCGGCACTGGCCGTGGCCCTGCTCGCCGCGAGTGCCCCCGCCTCCATGGCGACGCCCCCCGAGGCCCCGTCGACCACGGGCACCTGCGCGCTGCGCCAGGGGAAGACGCACCAGGACAACATCGGCAACGTCTTCCAGATGGACCTGTACTGCGACAACTTCCCCTCCGACGTGCTGGGCCGCTCCGCCTACAACGCGCCGGTGACCGGCCGGCTCAAGCTCTCGCCCAGCTTCTTCACCTGCTGGACCGAGGGCGAGGCCCCCGACGGACAGACCCGCGTCTGGTACTACACCCAGGGCGACGAGGTCGTGAAGCTGCCGCGGATCAAGGGCTGGGGCGTCGTGCCCGCCCGGGCCGTCAAGGCGCCCCAGCACCCGTTCCCGGGGCTGCCGCGCTGCCCCTGGGTCTGATCACCCCGCCACAGTTTGCCGTCCCGTCCCCCCTCCTCGGTCCAGGAGACCTCATGTCCGTACGCCGCTTCCCCGTCCTCCTCGCCGCAGCGCTGGCCGGCGGCGCGCTCGCCCTCGCGCCCGGCGTCACGCCCGGCGGCGACACCGCCGAAGCGCGCACCGCGCACGACCACCACGCGTCCACCGCGGGGGCCCTCCCGGTCGACGCCGCCAGCGGCGAATGGCGGCTGTGCCCCTACACCGGGGGTCACCCGCAGATCGCCAACGGCAGCGCCAACGACGCCGTCGGCCACGCCCAGTGCGTCCTGAACAAGGTCTACGGCTACCGCAACGTGGCCATCGACAAGAAGTTCGGTCCCACGACCCTCGCCACGGTCAAGGACTTCCAGCTGGCCTTCGGCATCACCACCGACGGGATCATCGGCCCCAACACCTGGGCCGCCCTCCACCCCTGATCCGCTGCCGCCGGTAAAAACGTTTGACGCCCGCCGGGGTGCGGCGGTCGGATGACGCCTCATGAGCACAGGGCAGACGAACCCCGGCCGACATCCCCTCGACGAACGCCTCGTACGGCGGCTGGTCGCCGAGCGGTTCCCGCGGTGGGCCGGGGCGGCGGTGCACCGGTTTCCGTCCGGCGGGACGGTCAACGCCATGTACCGGCTGGGCGACGACATGGCCGTCCGGCTGCCGCTGGGGGAGGGCGGCGCCGAGGACGTGGTGCGGGAGCGGGAGTGGCTTCCGCGCCTGGCACCCCTGCTGCCCACGGCCGTCCCCGAGGTGCTCGGGCACGGGGAGCCGGCCGGGGGATATCCGTGGTCGTGGTCGGTGTACCGCTGGCTGGACGGGGAGAACCCCGTGGAGGGGGCGCTGAGCGACCCCGCGGCACTGGCCCGGGATCTGGCCGCGTTCGTGACGGCGATGCGCGGCATCACCCTGCCGGGGGCTCCCCGAGCGCACCGGGGCGGCCCTCTGGTCTCACAGGACACGGAGACCCGGGCCGCGATCGAGCGGCTGCGCGGGCTCCCGGAGGAGGGAGTCGACTGCGACGCGGTGACGGCGGTCTGGGAGGACGCGCTGCGGGCCCCGGGTCAGGACGGTCCGCCGGTGTGGCTGCACGCCGACCTGATGCCGGGCAACCTGCTGGTGAAGGCCGGCCGGCTGACCGCGGTGATCGACTTCGGGTGCATGGGGGTGGGCGATCCGGCCTGCGACCTGTTCCCGGCGTGGAACCTGCTGCCGTCCGACGCTCGGAAGGTCTTCCGCGAGGCGCTCGGCGTGGACGACGCCACGTGGCGCCGCGGCCGGGGCCGGACCCTGTCGCAGGCGCTGATCGCCCTCCCCTACTACCGCGGGACGAACCCGGCGATGGCCCGCAACGCCCGGCACGTGATCCGCGAGGTGCTGGCGGAGGGATGAGCCGAAGCGGCCGGAGCCGCCGTGACGCATCCTGGCATGGCGGGCCGGTGGGACGCCGCCTCACCGCAATGGCTCCGCGGACACCGGAGGACCCCGCCATGACCGATTCCTTGCAGACCGCACGGATGACCCTGCGGCCGTTCACGGCGAGCGACGAGGACCTGGACCTCCTCGTCGCGCTCGACGGCGACCCCGAGGTGATGCGGTACATCAACGGCGGGCGGCCGACGTCCCGGGAGGAGATGCGGGCCGAGCGCCTGCCCCGCTTCCTCCACCGGCACCCGGGGCTCGGCACGTACGGCTACTGGGCGGCGGAGACCAGGGACACCAGCGTCTTCCTCGGTTGGTTCCTCTTCCGGCCGGTGCGGGACGACAGCCCGGAGGTGGTCGAGCTCGGCTTCCGGCTGCGCAGGGAGGCGTGGGGCGGGGGGTACGCCGTCGAAGGCGCCCGCGCGCTGATCGACAGGGGTTTCACCGAGCTCGGTGTGCGACGGGTGACCGCCAACGCGATGACGGTCCACGACGCGTCGCGGCGGGTGATGGAGAAGGCGGGGCTCACCTACGTCCGTACGTACTTCGGCGACTGGCCGGAGACGATCGAGGGATCGGAGCACGGTGACGTCGAGTACACCCTGACGAAGAGCGAGTGGGAGCGGCGGCGGGCGTCCTGACAGGGCCGACCGAAAACCGATGGACACGGACCGTAACCCACCCGTCACGCGATAAGTTCCTCAGACTATGATCATCAAGCAGCTCGACGTGCCCCCTCCCCGCCCGTCCCGCCTGGTGGAGGCCTTGTCCGGGGCCCTGTTCGCGGACGATCCGGCCGCCACGTACGGGCACACCCACTGGCGCTCCCAGGTCGTGGACCCGGTGTGCGCGGTGCGGGAGGACCTGGATCCCGACGCGAGCGCCGCGCGCGCCTACGAGCGGCTGCGGGTGCTGAACGACTCGGTCGCCGACCCCCTGGCGCTGGCCGCCGACCCGGTGGGGCTCGCCGCCCTCCACGAGTGGACCGCCGTCGTCGACGGCTCGCTGGCCACCGTCGCCGGCATCCACTACAACCTCTTCCTCGGCAGCCTGCTCGACCACGACCCCGATCCCCGCCGTCCCCTGGACGTCTGGGCGCGCATGGACCGCGTCGGCACCTTCCTGTGCACCGAGGTCGACCACGGCAACGACGCCGCCGCTCTGGAGACCCGGGCCGTCCACGACCCCGCGACCGGCGGCTTCGTCCTCCACACCCCGCACCCCGGCGCGGCGAAGTTCATGCCCAACACCAGTCCGATCGGCGGCCCCAAGAGCGGTCTGGTCGCGGCCCGGCTGCTGGTGGACGGCAAGGACCTGGGGGTCTTCCTCTTCCTCGTGGACCTCCACGACGGGCGCGGCCTCAGGGACGGGGTGACGGTCCGCCGTCTCCCGCACCGCACCGGCACCCCGGTCGACCACTGTCTGACCGCCTTCGACAATCTGCTCCTGCCGCGCGAGGCCCTGCTGGAGGGGCCGCAGGGCCGGCTCGCCCCCGACGGGACGCCGACCGGCGGCATCGCCAGTCCCCGCAAGCGCTTCCTGACCTCCATCGGCCGCGTCACCACCGGCAAGCTGTGCATGAGCGCGTGCGGCGTCGGCGGCGCCCGCGCCGCCGTGGCCATCGCCGTCCGCTACGCCCACCGGCGCCGTATCTCCGACCTGACCGGCCGCGACCGGGTCCCGCTGGTCGCGCACCGGAGCCACGCGGACCGGCTGACCAGGGCCACCGCCACCGCCTACGCGATGACCTTCCTCCACCGCGAGGCGACCCGTCGCTGGGCCGGTCGCACGGCCGAGGACCGCGAGGAGTGCGAGCATCTGGTCGCCGTGGCCAAGGCATGGACCACGTGGACGGCCCGCGAGGTCCTCGTCGAATGCCGCGAGCGCTGCGGTGCCCAGGGTCTCTTTCCCGTGGGCGGGCTCGCCGAGTTCCCCCTCAACATCGAGGGCACCATCACCGCCGAGGGCGACAACCTCGCCATCTGGGTCAAGGCCGCCGCCGAACGCCTCCTCGGGGCCGGCACCACGACCGTCCCCGCACCCGCCCGGCCGCGGGCGGGGACCGTACGCCTCGACGACCCCGCGGCGCTGCGCGACCTCCTCCGCTCCCTCGAACAGCGGCTGCGCGCCCAGGCGGCGAGCAGACTGCGCGAGCCGGGCGCCACCAGCGCCCTCCACCGCTGGAACCGGGCGGCGGGCACCGCGACCGAAGCCCTCGCCCTGCACGCCACCGCCCTGGCCGGCGGCGCCTTCCTCGCCGCCGCGGCCGCCACCGGCGCCACCGACCCGGACGCCGGACGCCTGCTGACCGGCCTGTGCCGCGTCTTCCTCCTGGAAGCCCTGCGCGCGCACGGCGGGGATCTCGTCGCCACCGGCCTGCTGGACGCCCGTCAGGTGCCCGGGATCCGGGACGAACTGGACGTCCTCCACGGCGATCTGGGGGCGCACCTGCCCGCGCTCGTCGACGCTTTCGGGCTGCCGCCCCACATCACCGACCTCATCCCCCTCGACACGGCGGACCTGCCGGCGGCCGGGGAACTCCTGACGGGGCGGAGGTAGACCCCGGGCGCGGCAGCCGCCGTCACTGGGTGGTCACCTGTCCCGTGCACGTCCCGAAGGGTGCCCGGTCCGTCATCGTCCCGGCGCCGAAGACGTCGCGCACGGTCTTGGCGAAGGCGGGCGCGGCCACCATGTCGGCGGTGACGTCGGTCCTGATGCGGGCGGGCAGCGCGGTGAGGAGCCGGGGGGAGAGCCGCGCGGGCCTCGCGTAGTCGAGGGTGGCGATCCGGGTGCCCGCCGGGTCGGCCGGTGTGCTGACGCGGTGGGTGAACCCGCCGACCGGCAGCTTCACCTCCGGCTCGGTGACCCTGATGGTCCTGCCCCTGCGGTCGCTGAGCGTGAAGCCGCCCGTCGCGGTGCCCGTGATGGTGATCGCCTCGGCCAGCTTGGCCGGCTCCTGGGCGAGGGACAGGGGCTCGCCGGCGACCTCCAGGTCTCCCCCGCCGCCGGTCAGGGCGAACGACACGGGGGCACCGCCCGGCGCGAGGGGTGTGAACGTGACGCCCTGCGCCCGCCAGGAGACCGCGCACTCCCCCGCCGCGGCCGAGATCGGGAACGAGGCGGTGTCGATCCCGTAGGCCAGTCGCCCCATGACCACGGTTCCCGCGAGGGCGGCGACTCCCAGCACGGCCATGCCCGCTCGACGCATCGGCGTTCCTTTCGGGAGCGGCACCGTTCGGAAGTGGCACCGTCCACGATGCAGCGTGCGCCCCGGCGTGTCCGCGCGCACGCCGGGGACGGCCGACGGTGGTCTACCGCCCGCCCGCGGCGCCCGGCTCCCCCGTACCCACCGACGGCAGGTAGCGGGGCGCCCGCCGGGCGTCCAGCCGGTGCTCCACCGCGGCCCCCAGCGACAGCAGCCGCGCGTCCTGGCGCTCACCGGCCATCAGCAGCACGCCCACGGGCAGCTCGCCGACGAAGCCGGCGGGCACGGACAGCGACGGGTAGCCGGCCACGGCGGCGGGGGTGGAGGAGGGGATCACGTCGTTGTCGCCGCGCGCGCAGTCGGTGGTCCAGGCGGGCGGGTTCGCCGGGGAGGCGATGGCGTCCAGGTGGTGGGCGGCCATGGTCTCGTCGATGGAACGCCGCGACAGGTCCTTCAGCTCGGCGCGCGTCGCCCGGTACTCCGGAGTGCCGGTGCCGGGCGCGGCGAGGGCCTGCTCGAACAGCTCCTGCCCGGCGAAGCAGGTCCGCTCCTCCGGGTGGGCGCGGTTGAACTCGATCAGCGCGGCCAGGTCGCGGGGCCCCTCGCGGGTGGCGAGGTAGGCGTCGATGTCCCGGTGGAACTCGCTCAGCAGCGCCGGGAACTCCAGGGCCGCGAGCCGCTCCTGGTAGGGGAGCGTCACCTCGACGACCTCCGCCCCCGCGGCGCGCAGCCGTTCGGCCGTGCGGGTCATCAGGGCGTCCACCCGGGGCCCGAGCGAGGGCAGCCGCCACAGGCCGATCCGCCGTCCGCGCAGGCCGTCGGGGCGCGCGGTCGTGTCGCCAGTCGACTCCCGGTCGCCGCTGAGCACCTGGAAGGCGAGCGCGGCGTCGATCACGTTGCGGGCCAGGGGGCCCGCGGTGTCCTGTTCCGCGGAGATCGGCACCACGCCGGCCTGGCTGACGCGGCCCAGGCTCGGCTTGTGCCCGACGACCCCGTTCATGCCGGCCGGGCACACGATGGAGCCGTCCGTCTCGGTGCCGATCGCCACCTGGGCCAGCGAGGCGGCGATCGCGGCGGCCGAACCGGAGGACGAGCCGCACGGGTTGCGGTCCAGCACGTACGGATTGCGGGTCTGGCCGCCGACCGCCGACCAGCCCGATGTCGGTTTGGCCGCGCGGAAGTTGGCCCACTCGGACAGGTTGGTCTTCCCCAGGATCACCGCGCCCGCGTCCCGTAACCGGGTCACCAGGACGGCGTCGGTGGCCGGCGGGCGCCCGGCCAGCGCGAGCGATCCCGCCGTGGTGGGCAGGTCGCGGGTGTTCACGTTGTCCTTCAGCAGGACGGGGATGCCGTCGAGCGGGCCGCGCGTCTCGCCGCGCCGGTGCCGGGCGTCGCTGGCGGCCGCCTGGCGCAGGGCGGTCGGGTCGGTGCGCAGGACCGCGTGGATGGTGGGGTCGACGTCCTCGATCCGCCGCAGGTAGGCGGCGGTCAGCGCCGCCGAGGTCAGCGAACCGTCCGTCATGCGCGCCTGGAGCTCCGGGATCGTCACTCCGTCGAGATAGGCGCCCGTGAGCGGTGGGGAACCGGTCGCCGGGGGCCGGCCGTCGCCGCCCGGCCCGTCGGCCCGGGCCCGCGCCCCCGGCGCGCCCGTCAGGAGTGATCCCGCCACCAGTGCCGCCATCAGTGCGGCAGTTCTCCGCTTCCCCATGGGGAACAGGGCACTACAGGCGCGTGCCGGGCGCAAGAGTGCCCCGGCGGCCCTGCCGACCGTGCCGGACGGAACCACCGGTACCGTACCCGGGCGATCTTGAGCCGTCCCCGGACGGCGGCACGGCACGGAAGGAACACCAGCTCATGCACACGGCGGCAGAGGACACGGCACCCGAGGACGAGGTCCACGACGAGTACTTCCCGTTCGTCGAGGCGCCGGCGGACGGCAGCCGCTGGCAGGCGCCGACCGACCTGGAGCAGAAGCTGTACAAGCTGAGCCGCACCGGCGACGCGTACGGCTACCTGCGCACCCTCGCCGTCGAGGGGGTGTACTACCCGGTGCGGCTCGACGAGGCCCGGGCGGCGGGCGGGGACGAGCACCCCATGCTCACCAATCCGCTGCCCGACGGACGCGTCGCGGCGCAGGTGTACACCGCGGGCCTGCTGCCGCGGCCGCATCCGCACCTGGTGTACGAGTACGCGACCCTGGGCGCGCTGGCGGGCGTCCTGCCCGGCGACGTGGACATCCTCGCGGTGAACGCGGCCACGCCCTGCGAGGAGTACTTCTCGACCGACGAGGACGAGCGGGAGACCTGGCTGGACCTCCACCACGATCTGTTCGAGCCGGCGGGGCTGGGCGACCGCGTGGTCGTCCGCCGTACCGGCCGTCCGGTGTCCGGGCCGCTGCTGCACGGCCTGGCCTGCGGCGCCCACCTGTGCTTCCAGAACGGCGACGCGTGGAACACCCCCGACTGGCACGGCATGGGCTACCGGGGCGAGGTCGAACGGCTCGACGAGTACTGGGGCGTCGGCGGCCGGGACGACTGGCGCTCGACGCAGGAGCGGCTGCTCACCGGCGACGTGAGCCCCTGGTACTGGGACTTCGTCCTCGGGGCCCGGGTCGCGCTCGCGGAGGCGTCCGGCGGCCGCGTCGACCCGCAGCGCTGGCGCGGCCTCGTCGCGTCGGAGATACGGGCGCGGGCGCGGGAGGCGGGGGACGACGTGAACGACCCGGAGTTCGCCGGGTTCGTCGAGCACCTGTGCGCGCTGGTGGGCGAGGTGCTGCGGTACGAGGCGCGGTTCCGTGCCGACGGGCTGCTGCCGCCGGACGGGTTCGTGCGCACCGTCGCCGCCTGGGACACCGGGCGTGCCTCGAAGATGGCCCGCTGGGGGCGGGGTGCCCGGTACGCCACGGAGGCCGAGATGTACTCCGCGCTGGAGCGGGCTTCGGCGGCCGCGCGGGACGCTTACGGGTCGTGGGAGGAGTTCTCCGCCGGCTATGTGCTGGGCCGGTGCCTGCACTTCGACGCCGAGGAGTTCGGCACCTGGTACACGGATGTGCTCGACGCCCACCGGGCCCTGCTGAGCGACCCGGAGAGCCCGTGGCGCACGGTGCCGTTCGGCGCCGCGTAGCCGGGACGGGCAGCGGGACCACCGGGACGGACAGCGGACCGCGGTGACCAAGCCCGGTCATCCGGCGGTCGCCGTCCGTCCCGCGTACGGGCGGTTTCTCGCACTTGCGGACAATGACGGTGATCGTCCAGCCTTCACCGATCCTTGGTGGGACAGTCCTCCCCTCAGAGTGACACTGCGTGAGGGGGACGGCATGAACGGGATTCCGCCACTGGACGGGGTGCGCGACCTGGTGGAGGTCCTCGACGGGCTGATCGGCCAGTCCGTGCGCAGACGGCAGCTGCCCGCGCTCGTCGTCGAGAGCGACGGGCGGCAGGGGACCGAGTTCGTCACCGGCTACCTCGACCGGCTGTACGACGCCGCGGGGGCGGGCCTGGTCCCCCACGCGATACTCGACGACGCGCTGCACGACCGGGCCCGGCACTCGGACGAACCGGACGTCGTCCTGCTCGACGCCCTCAGCCGGCAGCTGGAGACCAGCATGCCCGCGCGGTCCGGCACCCTGGCCCTGCCCACCTACTGGACCTGCCGCCGGGTCCTGGACATCGACGTCGGCGCCGGGGCGGTCCGCACCCAGCGCCGCGTCCTGGCCCAGCGGCTCTGCGCCGCCTGGGAGGAGGACACTCCGGGGCTGGGGGCGCTGCGCAAGTTCATCGACGACGGAGGACCGGGCCAGTTCAACAGCTGGCTCGGCACGGCGGCCGGCTGGCTGATCGCCCAGCCCCTCGAATGGGGCTACCGCGCCTGGCTCAACCGCACCAGGCGCCTGCGCTGGTACGCGCCCACGGTGAGCGGCGCCGGGCGGACACCCGCCACCCGCTTCCTGTCCGCGGCCCTCTTCCTGAGCAGGCACGGGCAGCTGCGCGACCGGGCCGCCCTGCGGCAGTCCCTGCTCCTCCAGGCGCTGGCCGTGGACCTCGTCCGCGCCCGCCGCAGGGGCGTTCTCCGGCCCTGGCGGCGGCGCCGCGCCTGGCCGTTCGTCCTGCTGCTGCCCCGGGTGGAGGGTCGGGGCTCGGTCAGCCGCCGGCTGCTGGACGGCCTCGTCAAGGTGCGCCGGCCCGGGCTGCCCCTGCTGGTCCTGGCAGCGCGTACGCCGGAGGGCGGCACGACGGCGGACGGGGACCGGCGCGAGGCCGGTACCCCGGCACAGGCGGCGGCGCGGCTGCGGCCGCTGCTGAATCTGTTCGGCCGCGCTCCGAAACCCGCTGCCGAGGACGGGCAGCTGCCGGTCCGCCTGGCCGGAGGCGATCAGTCGGCGGTGGCCGACTGGCTGGACATCAACGTCGCCGTCCGGCCCAAGCACGTCCCCTGGTACTCCGCCTACCTGGGCACCGTGCTGGCCGTGATCCTGGCCGCCGGTGCCCTGCCGGTGGTGAAGTGGTGGCCGGGCGAGCCCTGCGAGGGCATGTGGGAGGACCAGGGCGCCATGGTCGGCATCGACACCGCCGGCTCGGGCTGCTACTTCACGGACGGCGACAACCAGAAGATGCTGCGCTCCCTCCAGGACCGGATCCGCGAGCAGAACAAGGAAGCCGAACGCCGCCCTTTCCGGACCGTGGTGTTCTTCGCCCCCCTCACCGCCCGCGCCGACGGGATGGCCGAACAGTTCACCCCCGCCGGAGTCCTCCAGCTGGAGGGTGCCGCCGACGCCCAGGCGGAGTACAACAAACTGGCCGTGGGGGACGCCGAGCGCCCGTCCCTGCGCCTGATCGTCGCCAACTCCGGCTACGCCTTCGCGCAGGGCGAGGCCGTGGCCGACCGGATCAACGCGCTGGCCGCCGACGGTACGAGCATCTCGGCGGTGATCGGCATCGCCCAGAGCCGGGACGCCTCCGTGCAGGCCATCAACCGCCTCTCCCCCGACCTGCCCGTCATCGGCGCCTCGGTCACCGGCGACTTCATGGCCACCGACACCGCCACGTACTTCCAGACCCAGCCGACCAACCGCCACCTGGCCCGGGCCCTGGCCCGGCGCGTCACCGACCTCAAACGCGACAAGGCGCTGATCATCTACGACGACAAGGACCACTACAGCCGCAACCTGCGGGAGGACCTGACCAGCGAGCTGACCGCCCAGGGCGTCCGGGTCGGCGATCCCGCCATCGTCCGCACCCCCGACTTCGGCCAGCCGGGCGTGGTGAGCGGGCTGCCCGACCTGGCGCACAAGATCTGCGACCTCAACAGGAACGGCGGCGTCACCCTCTTCGCCGCCCGCGGCAGCCAGCTGCCGAAGATCCTCAACGAGGTCGAGTCGGTGTGCCCCGGCGGCACGCCCTTCCCGCTGCTGGCGTCCGACATCACCACTCTCGTCGAGTACCCGGAGAACCCTGACTTCAGCCACCTCGACCGCTTCACGGCGGTCGACATCACGTACATCGCGTTCACCAAGGACGGCCACAGCGACCACGCCACCGGGAGCGACTCCTTCCGCGCCGCCGCGGTCGCCATCAAGAACACCTGGACGGGCAGCAGGATCCCACCGCGCGCCTCCAACGTCTTCCAGCAGCTGCGCACCGGTGTCGACGTCCAGGACACGATCGACAAGGACCGTCCCTTCCATCTCCCCGCCGACGACAAGTCTCTGGCGAAGCGCCCCCTGTTCCTGTGCACGGCCCCCCACCAGGCGGGGGCGAGGCCGTCGTGCCAGGACATGCGGCAGCCGGGCTGAGCCCGGCGCCGACCTGTGCGGTGTGACGGTGCCGGCCGCCCTCGGGGTGGCCGGCACCGTCGGCACGTATACGCCGGGTCCGTACACATCGACGCGGAATCCCAGAAAAATCGTTTCGCTCCGGCCCCGGCTCCGCCCCCGGCCCCCCGCGCGGGGTGACCGGAAAGGCCCTCCGCGTGCCCGCGTTCGGGCATCCGGGCCGCTCAGGGGGAGGGCGCCCGCAACCCGCGTAACATCACCTGGTTTCCTTCTCCCGGTACGCGTATCGCCTCCGCGGTCACGCCTGCCTCCTTCGTACCATCGCCCCGGTCGCGCCGGTCCGCAGTGCCGGCCCCGGGGCGCTCGTCATCATCTGGAGCTCGACCATGCCGCTGTTCTCCCGCCGCACCGCCTCGCCCTACGGGGAGGTGCGCCGGTCCCGTGCCCGTCTGTGGTGGACGGTGCTGGCCGTCGTCGTGGTCCTCGCCGTGACCGCCTGGCCGGTGCTGCACTGGTCCGGGTTCTTCTCCCGCAAGGGCGAACCGGTCAGCTTCGCGGGCGACAACGCGGGCAAGCCGGGCGACCCCGCCAAGCCCGGGAAGCCCTCGGCCACCCCCGACTCGGACACGCTGATGCCGACCGGCCCGGCCGCCGACCTCCGGGTGGAGAGCGAGCTCGCGGACGGCACGACCATCGCGAAGACCACGCTGCACGGTGCCAAGTCCGGATTCACCGGCAAGGTGTGGGTGTGGGCCCCCAAGCAGTACCAGGAGCCGCAGTACCGCGAGAGCGGCTTCCCCGTCCTCGTCGCCCTGCCCGGCGGCCCCGGGGCCAGCGGCAACTACTGGATCGGCGCCAACCTCAAGCTCCAGTCGTCCATCGCCAAGTGGTCCCGGGAGGGCAAGGCCCAGCCCTTCATCGTCGTCATGCCTGTGCTCAACCCGGGCACCGACAAGAAGGAGGACTACCACGACGGCAGCGACATACCCGGCCGCCCGAAGATGGGCACCTGGCTCACCGAGGACGTCCCCGACTTCGTCAAGGCCAACTTCCGCACCCTCAAGTCCCGCGACGGCTGGGCCTTCATGGGCTCCTCCAGCGGCGGCTTCGCCGGCCTGAAGTCCGTGCTCCAGCACCCGGACAGGTTCAAGGCCGTCATCGCCTCCGGCCCCGACATCGTCCCCGACTCGCCCCACTGGAAGGGCCACGAGGCCGAGCGCCAGGCCAACAACCCGCAGAAGCTCGCCCAGCAGCTCATCGACACCAAGGGCCCCGACGTCTACATCGCCTTCCAGTACGGCACCGCCGAGCACCCGATCACCATCAACGGCGTCAAGAACTTCATCCACACCTACGGCGACAAGGGCCCCGTCCACACCCACCTGACGGAGATACCCGGCGGCGTCCACAACGCCGAGACCTACGTCCGCGGCATGGGGATGGGCCCCATGGAGTGGATCAGCCAGCACCTCAAGGGGCCCACGCCCCGGCCGTGACCCGACAGCGATCGCATACGCCGGCCTTATATCAGGTCCTTCCCGGCATGACAGCCGTTCACGGCCTATGCCGCTCTTCTCACACCACCACGGAACCTGATGACTTTCGCACCCCTGTCCGATGTTCTTGATCCCTGACAGCGGTTCACGCGATCTCGACGACAGGAGTGGTGTGCGGTGGACAGACGGTTACGGCACGTCATGGGCGTTCTCGCCCTGATCACGGCCGTTCTCACGGGCAGCGGCGCCGGCACGGCCAGTGCGGCGCCGCACGCGTGGAAGCCCAGCGGGCAGTGGTCCTGCTCCGGGGCGCCCGTTCCGAGCGGTTACGTCATCACCGACTACGACCGCACCGGGTGCAAGGGTGCGGGCTCCTGGTACCAGGAGCCCGTGAAGGAGGGGATCTGGACCTGCTCCGGCTCCCCCATCGTGTCCGGCTACGTGATCACGGACTACGACCGCAAGGGGTGCAGGGGCATCGGCCAGTGGCGCCACAACCTCGCCAAGGACCGCACCTGGACCTGCTCGGGTTCCCCCATCGTGTCCGGCTACGTCACCACCGGGTACAACCGCACCTACTGCCAGGGCATCGGCGCCTGGTACCACGAGCTCGTCCGCGACGGCATCTGGACCTGCCCCGGCTCCCCCATCCCGCCCGGCTACCGCAGCACCACGTACAACGCGCGGGGCTGTGACGGCCAGGGCGCCTGGTACACCCAGCGCGCCTGACCGACGGACTGGCCGAAAACACGGGCTGGCACCGGTCACCCAGGGCCGCGATGATCTCCCCTGCCGAACGGTTCCGGACAGACGGCCGGACAGAAGGATGGGGAGCGGATGCACTTACGACTCGGACAGGGCGGGACGCTGGCGCGCGGCGCGGTGGCGCTGGCGCTCGCCTGTGCCGGTATCGGTGCCGGTACCGTGACGACTCCCGCGGCCGCGGCCGGGTCCGTCTCGGCCGCGTGCTCGACGGACACCCGGGCCAAGGGCATGGCCGGCGGCCCGGTGTCCGACAGCCTGGTGTCCGTCGACCGCGCGGACGGCCGGACAGCCCAGTTCCAGCTCTTCTACGACGCCACGGCGACCGGCGGACTGCCGTTCGCCTGGCACCGCGAGCAGGAGACGGCGGGCGGCGCGTACGGGCCGTGGCAGCGGGTGAGCGCGGCGACCGTGGGCCCGAAGAGCTACGCCGTCACCGCGATCGAGAACTCGGCGGGCGACCTGGAGCTGCTGTTCTCCACCTACGGCACGTTCTGCCACGCGGTGAAGGACGGCGACGACGGCTCCTGGAGCACCCCGGAGCCCTTCGGCCTGGCGCCGATGCCGTACCACGGCGCGGTCGTCCTCTTCAAGGAACGGGACGGCGGCATCGACGCGTTCGCCTCGGCGTCGCGGACCGGCGGCTCGATGGAGCTGCGGCACCAGGAGAACGGCGACAGCGGCTGGGGCCCGGTCCAGGCCATGGGCCCGCTCCCGGACCCGAACGCGGGCCTGAGCCAGCCGAGTGCCGTGGAGCAGCTTCCCGACGGGCGGCTGCACCTGACGGCACGCGAGTGGAACAGGGACCGTACGTGGGAGGTCGTCCAGTCGGCACCGGGCGGCGGCTGGGAACCGTGGCACCTGCGGTGAACGGACTGGGGCCTCAGTAGTGCCGGCGAGGCGGAAGGCGACTCAGCGGCACAGGGCCGTGTCCACGACGTGCTCGATGTGTTCCTTGGTCGCCGCGTTCGGCTGGACGGTCACCGCGACGCTCGCCGCGCGGCCCTTTTCGGTGACGCCGCCCCGGGTCTCGTAGCCCGTGGTGCTGCCACCGTGGCCCCAGGCGACGCCGCCGCACGACAGGGGCGTGCTCACCAGCCCCAGTCCGTAGCGGGCGCCCGAGGCGAAGGGGTATCCGGCGGGGACCGTGGTGCGCATCTGGGCGAGCTGGGCGTCCGGGAGGAGGTCACCGGACAGGAGCGCGGTGAAGAACCGGTTGAGGTCGGAGTTGGTGGAGACCATCTGACCCGCCGCCCAGGCCCAGGAGGGGTCCAGTTCCGTGCCGTCGCGGAGCGGCGCGTCCGCCGATTCCCGGTAGTAGCCCTTGGGGTGGGGCTCCCGGATGGTCGCGTCACCGGGGGCGGGGAAATAGGTGTGCCGCAGCCCGAGGCGTTTGATGACGCGCCGGTCCACCTCCTCGGCGTAGGGGCGGCCGGTGACCTTCTCGACGATCAGGCCGGCCAGCACGTAGTTCGTGTTGCTGTACTTCCACGCCTTCCCGGGGTCGAAGTCGGCCTTGTGGCGGAGGGCGGTGTCGAGGAGCTCGCGGGGTTCGTAGTGCCGGATGTCGTCGCCGAGGTACGGGACGTAGTCGGGGATCCCGCTGGTGTGCTGAAGGAGCTGACGGACGGTGATGCGGCGTCCGTCGATGCCCTCCCCGCGGACGAGGCCGCGGAGATAGGTGTCGACCGGGGCGTCGAGGCGCACCCTCCCCTCGCCGACCAGTTGCAGGACGACGACCGCGGTGAACGTCTTGGTGTTGCTGCCGATCCGCACCTGCCCGTCCATGGGCACCTCGGAGCCCGTGGCCAGGTCGCCGGCCCCCGCCGTCCAGCTACGGGTGCGGCCGTCACGCTCCTTGACGCTCGCCAGCGCGGCGGGCACGCCGTCGGAGCGCACCAGCGCGTCCAGGCCCTGCCGCACGGTGTCCGGCCGGGCCGCGGCGGACGCCGCCACGGGCGGCGCCAGGGCACCCGCCGTCATCACGCCGACGGCCAACGCGACCACGGCCGGAACGGCTCCGCGCCGATCGCCCCGCCCTCGCCCCCGCCCTCGCCCTCGCCCTCGCCCGGAAGAACGGAACGTCTGCCTTGCCTGCTCACGCACGAGCCAACTCCTACGGAATGATGGGGAAACCGGCGGTCTGTGCCGGGCCCAGCATGTCCGTACGCGGCCGCCCGGGGCGATCGTGCTACCCACCGGGTCGCTGGTGGGGCCAGCCCCCGGTCCGCTCAGCCGGCGGGCACGGCTCGCCCGTCGGTCATGATGTCGACGCTCCGCGAGTAGGCGACGGTGCCGTTCCGGGGGTCGGCCGTGCCGTCCGTGTCCTCGACGGCCCAGGCCGCCGCCTGCACCCGGTGGCCCTTCAGTCCCGCCGCCGAGCACTGTCCCAACTGGCTGTACCAGACGTGGCCGGGTCCGATCACGACCTGGCGCCACGGCGCCGTGCGCTGCGGGCAGTCGTGGACGTCGCCGGTGCTGATGTACGCGACCGACACGGACACCACCCGCTGCCGCGTCCCCTCGTTCCTGACCATCACGCCGAACTGCGCGCTGCCCGTCCCGCTCACCGCCTGGGTGCAGGGCTGCGTCGTGAGGTCGGGCGACCCGGTGGGCAGCCGGCGGCTCGCGCACCAGACGTCGGCGCGGGGGTAGGGCGAACTGGGCGTCTCCACCCGGCTCGTGGCGGTGGCCGGCCCCGCCTCCGGTGCCACCGGGGCGGACGGTACGGCGGCGTCCCGTACGGCGTCGTCGGACGCCCGCGGCGCCTCCCGCGCGTCGGGCGCCGCGGCCGGGGAGGGGGCGGCGGGGCCCGGCGTACCGGACGGTGCCGCGTTCCGCGCGTCCTGGGCGGGGCTCCGGGCGGTACGTGCCGTGGCGCGGGGCGCCTCGGCGCCGCCCGACGGGGTCCGGGAGTAGTGGAGGCCGAGGAGCGTGGCGGGGACGAGGACGGCCACGGCGGCCGCCGCCGCGACGGCCGCCCGCGTCCACGTCGCGCGGGACGCCTGCCGGGAGGCCTCCCGGGCGCCCTCCGCGCCCTGGTAGACCGTCACGTCACGGCGGGCGATGAACTGGGTGCCTCCCGTGTGGGCGGCGTTGTGCTGTGCCCCACCGTCGGAGGCCGGGGAGCTCCCGGGCCCCTCGCCCGCCTCGGTCACGCCCATCCCCGGCCGCTCGCGCCGCCCGGGCCGCCCGTGGTGCCCAGGCTCCCGAGGTTGACGTCGCCGTGCTGGCTGATGAACTGGATGCCGCCGCCCTGGGCGATGTTCGTCTGACCGCCTGTCCGCCGGGACTCCGGCAGCTCGGCCCGTACGCGCGCGATCAGCGCTTCGAGTTCCTGGGCGGCCTCGGGGTGCTCGCTGAGCAGCCGGCGCAGCTGCGAGGTCCAGTTCGCCCGCTCGCGTGCCTCGTCCTCCTGGCGGGCGCCGCCCGCGGCCTGCTCCAGCTCCCGGGCCGTGTGGTCGAGCGATCCCGCGACGCGCTCCTCCTCCCGCTCGTCCCCGCGGCCCAGCAAGCGCGGCAACCCCGTCCGTAACGTCTGCCAGGCGTCCGTCGCCACCGCGCCCACCACGGCCGTGCCACCCGCGGTGGCCAGTTGCGCCATGACATCCGTCAACATGTGCGTCTCCTGCGTACGTGATCGCGCGCGTCGTGCGTCGCGACCGGGTCGAATACGTGGCGGCACAACGTAACGGGCGGTACGTGAGGAACGGGTGGGTACGGGCGGGACTTCACCCGAAGGGGGCGCGGCGCGCTCGCCGCCCTTCAGGGCGCGGGGTCGCGGACGACGCCGGCGACCACCGCCGTCACGGCCCTGCGGACGGCCCCGTCGTCCGGCGGGGTTCCCGTCCGGTCGGCGAAGAGCAGGTGGCCGGTCCCGATCAGCAGGGGGGCGAGCGTGTCGATGTCGGCTCCGGCGGCGACGCGGCCCCGTTCGCGCTCGGCGGTCAGATACGCGGCGATCATGGCTGTGGCCTCCGTCAGGAGCGGGACACCCGCCGATCCGGCCCGGCGCAGCCGGGCGCGCAGCGCGTCCCGGGAGGTGATGAGGGCGACGATCGCCACGGCCACCGGCTCGAACAGGTCGGTGAGCGCACCGGTGAGGTTGCCGGCGACCGTACCGGTGCCGGCCGAGGCGCGCAGGGCGGCGGCCCGGTCGCCCAGCCGGGCGACGCGCTCCAGGACGAGTTCGGCGAGGAAGGCGTCGAAGTCGGCGAAGTGCCGGTGCAGGACGCCCTTGGCGCAGCCCGCCTCCGTGGTGACGGCCCTGCTGGTCAGCGCGTTCGGCCCGTCCCGGCGCAGGACGCGTTCGGCGGCGTCGAACAGCATCTCCCGTGCGTCGTGCAGGGCTACCCCTGTCGGCATGCGCGACTTCCCTTCTCCCGTGGTCGGTCCTGCCCGGCCCGTTGACGAGTGGGCATGCGCCCACGATAGTGGGCGCATGCCCACTACGCCTTCCCCCAACGACCGACCGCATCAACTCCGGCGGATGGCCGAGTCGTTCGGCACGGACGCCGAGCGCTACGACCGTACCCGGCCCCGCTACCCCGAGGAGCTGGTGCGCCGCGTCATCGCCGCCGGCCCGGGCACCGTTCCGGGAACCGGGCCCGACGTCTTGGACGTCGGCTGCGGAACCGGCATCGTCGCCCGGCAGTTCCAGGCCGCCGGCCGTACCGTCCTCGGCGTCGAACCCGACGCGCGCATGGCCGAGCTGGCACGCCGGCTCGGCACCGAGGTCGAGGTGGCGAGGTTCGAGGACTGGGACCCGGCGGGCCGGGAGTTCCACGCGGTCGTCGCCGGCCAGGCCTGGCACTGGATCGATCCGGTCGCGGGCGCGGTCAAGGCCGGGCGGGTCCTGCGCCCCGGCGGCCTCCTGGCGGCGTTCTGGAACGTGCCTCACCTGCCGCAGGCCCTGGCGGAGGCCTTCGCCGAGGTCTGCGAGCGGGTGATACCCGAGGCGCCCTTCGACTTCCGGTCCATGGCGCGGGGGGCCACCGACGGCTATCAGGCGCTGCACTCGAGGGCCGCCGACGGGATCAGGGAGTCGGGCGCGTTCGGCGAGCCCGACCTGTGGCATGTCGACTGGTCCCGCCCCACCACCCGCGACGCGTGGCTGGACCAGATCCCCACCCAGGGCGCCTTCACCCGTCTTCCGCCCGAGAGACTGGCGGAGGTATTGGAGGGGCTCGGGGCCGCCGTCGACGCGATGGGAGGCCACTTCACCATGCGCTGCACCACCGTGGCGATCACCGCCGTGCGCACCGGCACCTCCTGACCCGCGGTACGGGCATGGCCCGTTCATGTCTTCCCCCACGGGCGGCTCCTCCTCTATACCTCCTCATCTCGACCACCGTGAGGCACGAGGAGAGGGGAAAGTCCCATGGGCGGCACGAAACGCGAGACCCGGCGGATGGTGGCCGTTCTCGCCGCGGCGGGGGCACTGCTCGGGAGCGCGACGGCCACCGCGCAGGCCGTGGCGCCGCACGACGAGCGGGGCACGACGGCGACGTGCGCGTACCCCTATGTCTGTTTCATCAAGAACGGCACGGTCATCGGCAAGTTCAAGGAGGTGACGTCGGGCTGGCAGGCCCTGCCGTCCAAGCCCAGCGGACCGCTCAGCGTGGTGAACACGCGGCACGACGACGTCGCGTACATCCGGTGGGTCGGTGGTTCGACCACGTGCATCGTGCCCAACGGCACGTTCAACGTCACCGGTGGCCAGCTCGACGCGGTGCGGATCTCCAGCGCGTCGCACTGCTGATCCGGGGCCGCCGTCCCCTCATACGGTCTTGACGCGCAGCACCGCCAGCCCGATGAGGACCAGCGGCGGCGTGAGCCACCACAGGCCCAGGACCCGCCGTACGGAAGGGGTGAGGCTGAGGAGCAGGGCGAGGCCGCTGACGCCGCACGCGATCAAGCACACCGCACCGATGCCGGCGTAGGCGCTGTCGTCCCATTCGCCGCCGGGGCGCGTGAGGAAGGCCCCGGCGACGCACACGCCCGACAGCAGGTGCATCAGCACCAGCGGCACCGCCAGCACCAGGCGCAGGCACCCCAGCTCCCCGGGCTCCCCGCTGTCGTCGGGGCCGTAGGGCGGGGGGAGGTCGGCGGGCCGGAGGGGGCCGGTGGACGCTGGGGGCACTGCTGGTACTTCCTCACGCTCTCGAACGCGCCACGGCGACCGCGGCTTCCGGACACCGTACCGACCCGGCCCCTCGCCGAGGGCACCGGCCCCGGGGCGGCCGGAGGCGCCCCGTCGGCACCTGATTGGCCCACGAATCGGCACCCCAAGTGGACCATGTACGAGGTGTGTTGATCACCTACCGTCGTGCTCATGACCACGATCTCCGGCGGCGCCGCCGCCTTCCGCGCCCTCCACCACGACCGGGGCACGCCCGGCCCCCTCGTCCTGCCCGGCCCCTGGGACGCCGCGAGCGCCCGCGCCTTCGCCGAGGCCGGCTTCCGGGCCCTGGCCACGCCCAGCGCCGGGGTCTCCGAGGTCCTCGGCCACGCCGACGGGTCCGCCCCGGCGGACGAGATGTTCGCCGCCGTCGCCCGTATCGTCCGTGCCGTCGCCGCCGACGGCGTCCTGGTCTCCGCCGACCTCGAGGACGGCTACGGCCTGGCGCCCGCCGAGCTGGTCGACCGTCTGCTGGAGACCGGAGCGGTCGGCTGCAATCTGGAGGACAGCGACCGCACGACCGGCCGGCTCAAAGACCCGGAGGAGCACGCCGCGTGGCTGGCGGAGGTGCGGGCCGCGGCCGGCGACCGTCTCGTCCTCAACGCGCGCACCGACGTCTTCCTCCGCGAGGACGGGGGCGACGGAGCCGCCGAGGAGGCCGCCGTCGCCCGCGCCCGTCTCTACGTCCGGGCGGGTGCCGACTGCGTGTACCCCATCATGGCTCCCGCCGAGCTGCTCCCCGAGTTCACCCGGTCCGTGCCCGCCCCCGTCAACGCGCTCGCGCTGCCCGGCGGTCCCGCACCGCGCGAGCTGGGCGGGCTCGGCGCGGCCCGGATCACCTTCGGCCCCGGCCTCCACCGGCGCGCGATGACGGCGGTCGCGGGCATCGCGGCCGAGCTGTGGGAGTCGACGGCCGGCCCGGCCGGCTCGTAGGCGGCGGGTTACGGCTGCGGTGACCGTCCGTCGTAGCGGGTGAAGCCGCGCCACTTCAGGGCGATCAGCACGACGGCGACGACGCAGGCGAGGCCGCCGCCCGTGACCGCGGCGGTGGGCGAGGCCAGGTCGGCGGTGGTGCCGGCGACGAAGTCGCCGAGCCGGGGGCCGCCCGCGACCACGACGATGAAGACGCCCTGGAGGCGGCCGCGCATGTCGTCGGGCGTGGCCGCCTGCATCATGGTCATGCGGAAGACCGAGGAGACGCTGTCGGCGCACCCCGCGACGGCGAGGAAGGCCAGGCCGAGCCACAGGTCGCGGGTCAGCCCGAAGACGGCGACGGCCCCTCCCCAGGCGGCGACGGACAGCAGGACGGCCAGGCCGTGCCGGTGGATCCGGCCGAGCCAGCCGGAGAACAGTCCGCCCAGCACCGCGCCGACGGCCGGCGCCGCGACGAGCAGACCGACCGTCTTCGTGTCCCCGCCGAACCAGAGGCCCGCGACGGCCGGGAACAGCGCCCGGGGCTGGGCGAGGACCATGGCCGCCAGGTCGGCGACGAACGTGACGCGCAGGTTGGGCCGGGTGACGAGGAAGCGCAGCCCGCCCCGGACGGAGGCGCGCTGCCCGGCGGGCCGGCCGGCGGCGGTTTCGGGGCGCATGGAGGGGAGCCGCCACATGGCGTAGAGGGAGCCCGAGAAGGCCACCACGTCGATCAGGTACGCGGACTTGTAGCCCCACAGCCCGACGACGGCGCCGCCGAGGACCGGGCCGCCCATGAGGCCGAGGTTGGTGGTCAGGGACGCCAGCGCGTTGGCGGCGGGGAGCTGTTCCCTGGGCAGGAGCCGGGGGATCATCGAGGTGCGGGCGGGGCTGTTCATGGCGAAGCACACCGACTGCAGGGCGACGACGGTGTAGAGCAGCCACACCTGGCGCAGGTCCAGCAGGGCCGCCGTGGCCAGCACGACGGACAGTAAGGTCGCGCCGGCCGCGCTCGCCAGACCCACGATCCGGCGGTCGGCGCTGTCGGCCATCGCGCCGCCGTAGAGGCCGGCGGCTATGAGCGGGAAGAGCGAGAACAGCCCGACCAGGCCCACCGAGAAGGTGGAGCCGGTGATCGCGTACACCTGGAGGGAGACCGCCAGCGCGGTCATCTGCTGGCCTATCCAGGACACGGTGTGCCCGCACCACAGCCGGCGGAAGTCGGCCGAGGTGCGCAGGGGCGTGATGTCGGCGAGGAGCCGGGACGGCTTCGCGGCGTGCGGAAGCGGCCGGGGTTCCCGGCGGGGTTCCCGGGAGGGTTCGGGGTCGGTGGGGAGTGTGGTCACGAGACGTCTCCGGTGTGCGGGGGCGGTGCCGTTGCGGCGATGGAACGGAACCGGTGTACTACGTGGCCCATGCACAAAGTGACGTACCGTGACGATTTTCACGTGATATTCGTGAGATGCCCGATGGTCGGCGGTCAGGCGGTCCGGCGGCCCGTCAGCACCAGCGGGTGTGACGGCAGATGCCCCGGCCGCCGCCGTGGCCTCCGCCGTGGGAGCCGCCCGACGTACCGCCGGAGACATCCGGCAGGTGGGGGCGGCCGTCGGGGAAGGCCGTGTCGCGCTCCCGGTCGCCGGGGAAGGGGTCGCGGTAGTCGGGGTCCCCGTCGTCGTCGCGGTCCGGCAGGTCCACGGCGGTGCCGGTCGCCCGGTCCGGTTCGGGGCAGCCGTTGTCCTGGGTCGAGAGGTAGAGCGTCACCCGCGTGCCGCGGGTGACCTTGCCGCCCTCGCCCGGGTCGTGCGCGCACACCCGCCAGTCGTCGTACTCGCCCTCCTTGGGCAGCGTGTCGTTGCGGTACGCGGCCCGGGCCATGACGTGGTCGGCGGGCACCCCGAGGTCCACGACCTGCTTACGGGCCGTCGACCAGGTCTTCCACACCAGCTCGGGCATGAGCGGCCACGGGACGGGAGCGCCGTCCGCCTTCGGGCAGGGGTCGCCGGTGTGCACGGCGCCGAAGTCGAGCGTCGGGCGGTCGCCGGAGGCGCCCGCCTCCTGGAAGCACACCGTCCACAGCGAACGGGCCATGACGGCCTTGCGCTGGTCGGACGCGTCGTGGTGGGTGACGGAGAATCCGGCCTTCGTGGCCCTGCCGTACGCCACGTCCAGGCGCACGCCCCGGTAGTCCGGGACCGCGGCGCGCGAGGCCTTGGGCGCCGGCGTGGCGGGCGGGGAAGCGGTCACGGAGGAGCCGGGTCGCTTCCCGTCCGCCGTACGGGCCGCCACCGTGCTCCCCCGGCCGGTGTCGCGCGGCTGCTCGGGGAGGACGGCACCCAGCAGCCCCATGGCGGCGATCGTCGCCGCCACCTTGCCGCCCCGCGGCCAAGGGTTGCGGCACCACAGCGCGATCAGCGCGGCGAGGAGCGCGACCCCGCCCAGACGGGGCTCGACGAGCCCGAGCAGGGGGACGGAGACGACGAGCCCGGCCCTCAGGGCGGACGGCGAGGGGGTGCCGGACATGGCGGTGTCCTTCGATGGTTCCTGTGATCGTGCGGACGTAGTGTACGGAGCGTCCGCCGCGGCCTCCGCCCGGGTGTCCTACGCGGCCGGGTCGGTCTCCCGGGCGATCCTCAGGTCGATCTCGTGCTCGTCGGGGCACGGGTTGCCGTCGACCGGGCAGACGATGCCCTCGCCCCGCGGGCCGGCGCCGGCCGACAGCCAGCCGGGGCGCATCGTCTCGGCCATTTCGAGGCACATCGTGCAGATGGTCTCCGCCGACGGGTTCACCGCGTGCCCTTGCGCGCCGCAGAACGCCGTCCGCCACGAGACGTCACGGCAGCACACGAGGTGCGTGATCTCCTCCCGGTCCGGCACCAGTTGGAGCGAGCCCTCGGTCCGCGGCCGCGGGATCGTGGTGCCGTCGTGGTCCGGGAGGGAAGCCGTCATGAGGAGCAAGCCTACGACGGACGCTCCGGGCGGTCCGCGTCGGACGCCGACCGGGTGAGCAGCGACTCCGTACGCCCCTGCGCGGTGTTGGTGACGGCCCGGATGCCGAAGTAGGCCGTGGTCATCGTGCTCACCGCGGTGAAGGCGCTGGTGAGGATGGCGGCCGACTGGGCACCGTCCGTGGCCAGGACGCCCCAGACGGCGGCGATCGCGATCGCCATGTCGCCCAGGACCACCACCAGCAGACCGGCCCACGCGCGGGTCTTCTGCAATCCGACGTCCGACGACGAAGTACGCGGGATTCCCATGCCGTCCTCCCTGGAACAGGTGACGACGACAGGAAATGCAGCCACCGGCCCGGATGACTAGCATACGAGTATGGCAGCAGGAGACATCATTTATGTCGTCGCGCCGGGTGACACGCTCACCAAAATCGCAGGTCGGTTCCATACGACCGTCCAGCAGCTCCAGGCGTGGAATCACATCCCGGATCCGAATCACATCGAGGTCGGCCAGCTCTTGCTCGTCGGTCGATCCACTTCGGGCTTCATCCCGTTCCCGGGCGCCGATTGGTTCAAATCCAAACCGAACAATCCCATCATCGGCATGATGGCCGTTCGCCTCATCGAGGAGGACTGCTCGGCCTACGGGCCGGACGGCGCCCAGACGCAGTGGACCGATGAGCACCGCAATTCCTATGCGCTGTGGCAGAAGAAGCTCGGATTCACCGGAGCCGACGCGGACGGCTGGCCCGGCGAGAAATCCTGGGACAAGCTGCGGGTGCCCTACCCCGATGTGACGTGACCCGATCCGGCGTGAAACCCGATCCGACGTGAAAAGCATGCGAGGTGCGCCATGGCCACCGAGATCTGCAATCACACCAATGTGCGGCCCACGCTCAAGGTCGGTTCGGAGGGACCGGCCGTGAAGCAGGCCCAGTGCTATCTGAACAACAGCGTGACCACGGTCGACCTTGTCGTCGACGGGAAGTTCGGCCCGCTCACCGAGGCCGCGACCCGGCGCTTCCAGGAGTGCGCCGACATCACGGTCGACGGGATCATCGGGGCCCAGACGTGGTCGCACCTGGCGTTCTTCGCGAACAGTCCGGAATTCGCCTGCTGAACCTCGCCGAGAAGTCCCGCGCCCGGCAGCCGGACGCCGTCAGCGAACGACCGCCGGCGCGGGGCCGGTCGGTGAGAAGAAGAGTTCGGTCCAGTGCCGGACCATGGCGACCTCGTCGAAGTCGTCGGGACGGTCCACCGGTTCCCCCAGGAGGTCGGCGAGCGCCAGGGCCGGCATGTTCACGCCCGCGGCGGCCGTCAGGGCCAGGGTGCCGGAGGGGCACGGGCGCACCGAGAGGAGCTCCGGCTCGCCGTCGCCGTCGTAACGGACCCGCACGCTGGAGATGCCGGTCAGGCCCAGGCAGGTGGCGACCGCGGCCCCGAACTCCTGGAGGCGGGGATCACGGACCGTGCGGCTCGCGACGGCCACGCCCGCGTCCACCCGGTCCCGGCTGTGCGGCACGGCCGCCACAAGCGTGCCGTCCGTGCGGCGGAGCACGTCGACGGCGTACTCCGCCCCCGGCGAGAACTCCCGCACGATCAGCGAGCCGTCCCACGGCAGGCCGGCCAGGTCCTCCGGGCCGCCGACGGTCAGGCCGCCGTGGGACCCGCCGCCCGTGCGGGGTTCGACGACGGCGGGCCAGTCGACGACGCCGGTGTCGAGGCGGTAGTCGAGGAGCCAGGTTCCGGGCATACGGACCGTCACGGTCGGCTTCCGGACGAGCCGCCAGGTGTCCACGGCGGTGCGCAGCGCCGCCTCCGGGGCGAGCAGCAGACGTACGCCGGCCTCTTCGAACAGCGGCCGGGCGGCGGCCAGCGGGAGCAGCTCGTCCTCCAGCGTGGGCACCACGACGTCGATGCCCTGGGTCCGGCACAGGCGCAGCAGGGTGGAGGCGAAGTCCGGGTCCGTCGCGTGCGGGACGAGGAACCTCCGGCCGGGCGGCACGAGGTGGAGTCCGGCGGCGTGCGGGTCGGTGTCGGCGGCGAACCACGTACGGGCGTCGAGTCCGGCGGAGCGCATGAACGACACGGCGGCGGGACCGGCCGCTCCGGTGATCAGTACGCGGGGCAGCCGGCCGGTGGTCGCGGTGGAGGGGGAGGTCACTGTCACTCCGTGAGGAATCGGCGCTCGGCCGGGCGGACCGCCGGGCCGGATTCCATGCTGCACGGCCCGTGACCTGCGGTTCCAGGGAGCTTACGGTCGCCGTGGCGGGTGGACGTACGAGGTGAATCGGACAGCTCAACGATCGTTGAACGCGGTATTTCGACCGGCCGGATCATCCCTCGGACCTTGGGCCACCTTGTCCGGGGGCCTGTTCCCCGTGGCGGAGGCGCGGATCGGCGGCGGCGTTCCTTGCACGTCGATAAACGGCCAGGAAGACACGCGGCACTCGATCCGGGCGAGGACGGGAGCCCGGTCGGGGCTGAACACCGCCTCCCACCAGGGCGTTTCGGCCGAGACCCCCGGCGGGCCGGGCGGGAGCACCGACCGGATTCGGCCGGCGCGCGGCAGAGGACGATAAACGACCACCGCCACCCCTCCCACCAGGTGATTCTCCCCGACACCACGACGGGTGAAGGGAGTTGGCCCGGTCGACGTCAATCCGTGCGGCGCACCGGACCGGTCAGCTACCGCGAGCTCATCGACGCACGTCAACGGCCATGTCCACACACGGCACCGGCCGGAGCCCGCCCGGCGCGGAGGCCGGCGGACGGATGGCGCGTTCGCCCCGGTTGCCGAGCGGCGGCCGGGCTGCCGGACGCCTGCCGGTCATTGACCGTGCCTGCCGCTGTAGAGAAGGAAGAGGGCGAGAAGAAGCCCGGCGACGAGTACCCCGCGGCCGGGCCAGGGTTTGGAGTCGTCGGACTGGATGTTGTCGCCGTCGGGGGCGCCACCGTAGTGGGCCTCCCGGCGATGCCGGTCGCGCTCCTCCTCCGCCTGCCGCTTCGAGGTGACCTCGTCCCAGGTGATGCCGCATGCAGCGCACCGATATCGATAGCTGGACAAGTCGCTGTCCTTTCTGACACCTGCCGCCCGTGCCGTCCCCGTGATTCCGTGGGATGCCCGAACCTTAGTGCGGGCTCGCGGCGACCGGAGGCGACTCCGGCGGGCTTCCTCCCTTCGAGGGAGATGCCGTAACGACGGCGTGGTGGCGCTGAGCCTGCTGGGACCGCACGAGACCGGAGTGGGGGGCACGGCTCCCACGCCGGGCTGACGGCGTCACTCACGAAGTCCCGCGGTCCCGGGTCCCGAGGCGGACGCCCAGACCTCGTACGCGGTAGACGCGACGGTCGTCCACCCACAGCCATGCGTCGGCCACCGCGTAGCGGCCCCGCGCGTCCTCGCCCTCCTCGGTGACGTCGAGGCCGACGGTGACCAGGCCGTCCGTGGGGACGACCTGGCCGCGGTACCGCCAGGTGAACTCCCCCGCCGCCAGCGGTTCGAGGGTGGCGTCCGCCAGGGCCTCCGGCGGGGTTCGCGTCAGCAGGTGGTACTGCAGGAGCTGGGCCATGGCCTCCACGCCCAGGGAGCCGGGCTGCACCGGGTCCAGGAAGAAGTGGGACGCGAAGAACCACGCGCCCGGATCGACCGGCTTCTCCGCCCGCAGCCTCCCCAGCCCTGCCGGGCCGCCGTCGGGCCAGTGGCCGGTGATCCGGTCCAGCATTCGCAGCATGGGGCCGGGCAGCCGCGCGCCGCCCGGCGCGCGCTCCCCCGTCAGGTCGGCCCGCCGCTCGCAGGGCGCGCCCCACTGGGCGCGCTCCTCGTCGTCGGGCGGGATGCCGACCTGCCGGTCGAGCGCGCTCGGCGGGAAGAAGCCGAACGACGAGGTCAGGGAGAGCAGGGGCGCGCCGTCCGCCGCGCACTGGACGGCGAAGGACACGATCGTGGTGTCACCGTGCCGTACGGAGCCGGTCAGTTCGACCCGGGTGCGCAGGGTCCGTACGCCCGGTCGTACCTGCCCGTGGAGCCGCGCGGTGCCGTCCAGGTTGCGGAAGACGACCCGGGGGCCGGTGAGGACGGCGGGGTCCGCGGTGCGCACGGCGAGCCAGCCGCAGGGTTGCAGCACCACCTCCATCAGGACCGCGTAGGGCATTACGGGGGTGCCGTTCTGCTCGAAGTACCAGACCTCCCGCGGTACGTCGTACTCGGCGACGATCGCGCTCCCGAGCGGCGACGGACGGGCTGTCAGGTCGAGGGAGGTGATCCGGCTCATGAAGTGGTACGGGGGTCCCGGCAGCCGGAGGACGGTCGGCGCCTCCTCCATGGGGGCGGCCGACGGCCCGAAGGCCTGGCCGGGCCGGCCCCAGGCACACGCGAGCATCGCGGGGTAGCCGAGCTCGACGCCGTGGTCCGTGGCCACCGGCCGGGTCTCCCGGTGACCCACCAGACCGCCCAGCAGCCGGGGTTCGAGGCGTGCGCCGGTGGTCTGTTCGCGGTGCGGGCCCAGCTCCCGCCAGTGGTCCAGTGGCGCGTCCCGGACGAGACGCAGGGCCATGTCCCGGCCGTGGAAGGCATGGACGCCGTCGACGCCGACCATGACCTCCGCGTGGAGTTCGGGTTCCGGACCGGTGCGCAGGCCGCCGACGTGCACCTCGTAGACCACGCGCCGGTTCTCCGGGGTCGCCTGGCGGCGGCAGCGGGCGAGGCCGGGGAGGCCGGGGACGGCTTCGAAGCGGTACCCGTCCCGGTCGATCGTGAGGCCCAGGCCGGCCAGGAAGAAGGCCATGGCCTGCTGGGCGCCGTGCATCATCAGGGTGCCGGGCATGACGGGGTCGTCCGTGAAGTGCCGGTCGAAGTACCAGGCGTCGGGGTTCAGCCGGAACTCCGCGCGCAGGTAGCCGCGCCCCAGCGCGCCCCCCGCCGGCTCGAAGGCGGTGACCTCGTCGAGGAGCAGCAGCCGGCCGCCGTCGATCCGCGGCGTACGGACGTGGGCGCGCGTGGCCCGCCAGGCGGGTCCGAAGCAGTCGTACGGCCTGCCGTCGGCGAAGGCCCGTACGGCCTCGGCGCCGAACCGGCCGGCGGTGGGCGGCGGGGTGACAGGCTCGTGGGTCAGGTCGCGGGAGAGGGCCTCGCCGGGGGTCCACTGGATGCCCTCGGCGGCGGCGAGCTGGGCATCGGTGAAGAACCCGGCCTGCCCGGAACGGACGCTGAGGACGCGCCGGTCGCCGGCGAAGCAGTCGTAGTGGAAGAAGAAGAGCCGGGTGCCCTCGTGTTCGGCGTGACCGTCGACGTGGATCTCGTAGCGCAGGGTCTCGCCCTGCCGGGGCGTGCCGCCGTGGTAGGTGGCCTCGCAGCCGAGGAGCCGGTAGACGCGCTCGCCCCGGTTGAGCAGGTCGATGCCGAGCCAGCTGATCAGCAGCAGGTCGGCCTGCCCGGCCTCGATCAGGAGGGCACCGGGGATGCGGCCGGTGTGGTCGAGGTACCAGGAGTCGGCCCTCACGTCGGTCTCGGTCCAGATGGTGCCCGTGCCCATGGAGGCCGGCACCGCGTCGATGCCCGTGACACGGTCGGCCAGGAGGAGCAGGCCCCCGGGCATCCTGGTCTGCCGCCGGTAGCCGTCCTGGGCGGCGAACAGCGGCCCCAGGATCTCGGACACGGGCCCTTCCGCCAGTCGCTCCAGCTGCGCGCGGTCGAACTTCGGGCCCGGCGGGCCCGGCTCGGCGCGTGGCGGCGGCGCCACGGCCGCCGGCCGCCGCCCCTGGAGGTAGCGCTGGTGCAGTGCCGTCTGCTCGGTCAGGTACCGGCGGTGCAGCTCGGTGACCCGGGCCCGGTGCCGGACGATGGCGGCGGTACGGGACGACACGGCCGCGCGCGGGACGGCCACCACGGCGGGAGCCTCATGGAGCATCGGCGGCAGCACCGGTGCCGGCCGCATCACCGTCACCAGCGGGTCCGGGACGGGCAGCCGTACGGGCGGAAGGTGGGCGGGAACGCGCAGCATCCGTCCACCGGCCGGTCCCAGGCGGCTCAGCAGCGGTGCCGGATCGCCCACCCCCGCCTCCGCCAGGAGCGCCACCGACCGGCGCAGCCGCTCCACGGCGCGCCCGCCGGGTTCGTCGAGCGCCACCGCCAGGTGGTCCCGCCCGGCCAGGACGCGGCCGATCCACTCGGTGCACAGGGAGCGGGGACCGTGCTCGACGAAGACGCGGACCCCGTCCGCGTAAGCCCGTTCGATCACCGCCGGGAAGTCGACGGTCCCCATGGCCTGTCCGGTGACGGCGTCGGCGGCGCTCCGCTCGGTGGGCTCGTACGGTTCGGCGGTGTCGCCCCGGTAGAAGCGGACGTCCGGGACGGGCACGGTGGGGCGGCGGTGGAGCCGGTGCCAGGCCTCGCGGACCGCCTCCAGTTCCGGGGCGTGCGCGGCGATGTCGTAGTCGATCGGGACCGCGTCGTGGGGGAAGCGGTCGCGCACGAGGGCGGCGCAGGCGCTCTCCTCGCCGCCGACGACACAGACGCCCGGGGCGTTGACGGCCATCAGATGGACCGCCGGGGCGTCGGCGACGGCCTCCCGCACCCGTTCCAGCGGCCCGGTGACCAGGTAGCTGCGCCAGCGCCGTCCGGTCACGCCCATGGCCCGCCAGTGCCGGCGGATCGCCCGGTACTCGCCGGTCACGTCGCGGGTGAACAGGTCGCCGCGCCGGGCGTCCTCGGCCAGCGCCGCGGCGTCGGGCCACGCTCCCAGGGAGACGAGCGCGGAGGTCTCGCCCGAGGAGTAGCCGATGGCCGCGTCGGGTCGCACGCCGAGCACGTCCCGCGTGATCAGGGTGTGCAGCGCCGCGAGGCGGGTGGCGGCCCAGATCCTGCCGAGCACGCCGCTGCCGTCGAAGTCGGCCGGGGGCCACGGGAGTCCGTCGGCACCGCAGCGCCGCCGGACGGTCTCGGCGAGGTCGGGCAGGGCGGCGGTGAGCTCCCGGCCCATGTGCGGGTAGGAGGCCGAGCCGTTGGTGTAGACGAAGGCGACCTGTCCCCGTCGGGCGCGGCGGGCGGGCGCGGGGGCCGGGGCGGCGGGCCGCGGGCCGGACGTCGGTGCGGCCCGCAGGCGCAGGCGTCGCTCGGTGCCGTCGAGGACCTGGACGACGACCTCGGCCGTACGCGCCCCGGGCGCGGGCAGGCAGGGCCGGCCGGGCCGGGGCCCGATGCCGTGCCGCAGGGCGGCGACGGCCGTCGCGACGGCGAGCAGCCCGGCGGCGGCGTGCGGGGTGCCGAAGAACGCGGAGTTGTCGCATACGGCGTCGTCGTCCCGCGCGTCGTCCGGGGGGACGGTGCTCACCCGCAGGTCCGGAGGACCGCCTGCCCGGTCGCCGGTGTCGTCGAGGACCGCCAGGACGTCCTCTCCGGCCCGCTCGGCGTCCGGCAGCCGCTTGAGGACGAGGACGACGCCCGCGTCCCCCGGCTCGGCGTCCGTCCCGAGGTCGCGCAGGGCGGCCCGGTGCACGGGGTCGTGGCCGAGGTCGGCCGCCCCGACGAGCACGGCGTCCGCCTCGTCCGCGCGCAGGAGGCGGGCGGCCAGGGCGAGGGCCGCGGTGCCGGAGTCCTCCTCGGCGGCGATGGTGAAGCCGGGGCCCGTCAGGTCCAGGTGACTGTTGACGCGGTTCGCGGCGATGTTCGCCATCGCGCCCAGGACCACCGCCGGGCCGGTCTCGGGCACGACGGCGTCCCGCAGCCGCCGCGGCAGGCCCGGCGGTGTCGGCAGCCCGGCGCACCGCCACAGCCCGGCGACGGACAAGCGGGCGGCGTACCGGGCCACCTGCGGGTCGGTGCCGAGACCGGTGAGGACCGCCGTCCGCCCGGGCGGCAGACGCACCGCCGCCGCGGCCTCGAGCGCGGCGTCGAGAAGCAGCAGCTGCTGGGGCCGTGCCTCCCGCAGGTCCCGGGGCGGGAACCGCAGTCCCTCCAGCGCGAGGTCCACGCTCCCCCGCGCGTCCCGGCCGGCCCGCCCGGTGCGCAGGGCCGTGAGGAAGCCCTCGGTGCCGTCGTCGTGCCCCACCCGTACGGCGAGCGCGACGACCGCCACGGGAACGTCCGGCCGCCGGGGAGCGGGTACCGGGAGAGGCGGGGCGGTGTACGTGGTGTCCCAGCCGTCGAGGACGAGGTGGGCGTTGGTGCCGCCGAAACCGAAGGCGCTCACCGCCGCCCGGCGGGGCCCGGGCCAGTCCTCGGGTTCGGTGACGAGCCGGAGGGGCCGCGGCAGGCGTGGCGGAGCGCCCTCGTACGGGGTGCCGGGCCGGACCCCCGCGCGGAGCGCGCCGACGGCCTTGAGCAGTGCCGCTCCGCCCGAAGCGGTCAGCAGATGGCCGGTGTTGGCCTTCACCGCGCCGACGGCCAGGCCCGGGTGGCCGGAGAAGACCCGCGCGGTGGAACGGACCTCCACGGCGTCGCCGACGGCCGTGCCGGTCGCGTGGCACTCCAGCATGCCCACGCTGTCCGGAGGGACTCCGGCCGCGGCGTAGGCCGCGCGCAGGACGCGCTCCTGTCCCGCCTGGTCGGGGGCGATCAGGCCCGCGCCGCGGCCGTCGTTGCCGATGCCGGCGCCGCGCACCACCGCGAGCACCGGCCGGTCCTGGGCCAGGGCGTCGGCCAGGCGCATGAGGACGAAGAGGGCGGCGCCCTCGGCGGGGACCAGCCCGTCGGCGTCGGGATGGAAGGGACGGCTGCGCCCACTCGGGCTGAGCGCGCCCATCAGACCGAAGCCGGGATGGATGAGGAGCGCGTCCGAACGGTTCACCGCGCCCGCCAGCATCAGGTCGGCGGTCCGGTCCTGGAGGCGGTCGCAGGCGAGCTTGACGGCGTAGAGCGAGGAGGCGCAGGCGGCGTCCAGGGCGTACGCGCCCGCGTCCAGCCCCAGGGCGCGGGCCGCGAGCAGGGCCGGCAGGCCGGAGCAGAAACGGTTGAGGGCGTACGGGGACGGGGGCGCGGACGCGAGCAGGGCGTCGCGCAGCCGGGGTTCCTGGGCCGCGAGCCATACGTGTTCGGCGTGGCGGACGGCCGAGGAGGAGGGGTACATCAGGTTGCCGAGGACCAGTCCGGCGCGCGGCGGTGCGGCGCCGGGGTGGCCGGCCTCGCTGAGGGCCTGGCGTCCGGCGTGGAGGACCCAGTGGAAGAGGGGGTCCAGGCGCAGGATCTCCGCGCGGTCCAGGGCGTAGCCGGAGGGGTCGAAGGCCTCGTCGAACCCCCGGACGAACCCGCCGGTACCGCTGAACTCCCGGCCCGGGAACTCCGGGTCCGCGTCACCGGCCCCCGTTGCCGGTCCCCAGCGTCCCGCCGGGGCCGGCCCGAGACCGACCCGGCCGGCGAGGACGTTCCGCCAGAAGTCCTCCGGCGCGTGCGCGTCCGGCAGGACGCAGCCGCGTCCCACGACGGCGATGGGTTCGAAGACCATCGGCGTCTCACTCCCCGCCGTCGGTGTCGGCGTCGAACACCGCCGTCCTGTACGGCAGCCGGATCAGCTCCACATCGAGCAGGTCCGCGTAGGGAGTGCCGTCCTCGCGGGTCAGCCGCAGATGGCATCGCGCCCAGGCGCCCTCGGCCCGCACCGGGAGCACCGTGCACGCGACGGGGCCCCGGACAGGGCCGGGCCGGTGGAGGCGGAACGTGCCGACGGCCATGGGAAGCGGGACGAGACCATGGGCCTCGCCCGCCCAGAGCACCGCGAGTTGCAGCGCGCCGTCGAGGGCGGCCGGGTCGGTCTGCCAGGTGTCCCCGGTCCATCCCAGCGCGGTGAGGCCGACGACGGTACCCCGGGCGCCGGCGGGGCCCAGCCCCTCGACGCTCTTCAGGGAGCGCATCAGCGGGCCGTGGAAAAGCAGCCCTCCGTCGTAGATCTCCTCCCGCCCGAAGGGCGGCAGTTCGGCCGGTACCTCCGCCGCCGCGGGTCCGTACCCGTCCGCCGGCCCGTCGGCGGCGAGCGCCGTGCAGTGCAGGCGGCCGCTCGCCTGGCGCAGCTCGACGGACAAGGAGCCCGGGTCGTCCGCCTCGACCGTGCAGGAGAGGGTGAACTCGGCGTCCAGTCCTCCGTCGCCCTTCCGTGTGACGGGTTGCGTCAGCCGGACGTCCCGCAGGACCGGAGCGGTGGCCCCGGGGAGCCAGTCGCGGACGGCCGCCATAAGCCACTCCAGGTTCTGGACGAGGGGCATGACGGTCCTGCCGCGGATGACGTGGTGCGCCAGGTACGGGTGGGTCTCCGGGGTGACGCGCACCCGCGCGGGCTGCGGATGCGGCGGAGCGGTGACAGGCACGCCGAGGGCGCCGTCCGTGGGCCGTGCCATGAGGAGCACCCGGGCGTCGGGAGCGTCCCGTCCGGGGCGGGTCATCTCCTCGACGAAGGCCCGTGCCCCGTCCGCGACGCCCAGCAGCGGCACTCCCGCCGCGGCGAAATGGTCCGCCAGCGCGGGGGTGACCATGCCGCCGTCCCAGGGGCCCCAGGCCAGGGCGCGGACCCGGCAGCCGGGGCGGGTGGCCGCCTCGGCGACGGCCACCTGGTCGAGCGTCGCGTTGGCCATCGCGTAGTCGCACTGCCCCGGGTTGCCGAACCAGCCGGCCACCGAGGAGAAGAGGCAGATCGACCGCAGTGGGTCGGAGGCCGTCGCGTCGAGGAGGGTGCGCAGCCCACGGGTCTTGGTGCCGAAGACGTCGTCGAACTGCTCGTCGGTCTTGTCGGCGATCCGCTTGTCCGCCAGCACCCCGGCGCCGTGGACGATCCCGGTCACCGGGCCCCACTCCGCGCGCACGGCGTCCAGGGCGGCCCGCACGGCGGCCGGGTCGCGGGTGTCGGCGGGTAGGTAGCGGACCGGCGCGCCGGTCTCCTCGATCGCGGCGAGGGTCGCCCTGATCTCCCGGACGGCCCGTACGCGGCGGGCCTCCCGGACGAGGTCGGCGGGCGTGGCGCCGCCGTTCCGGCCGGCGAGGGCCCGTACGAGGGCGGCCTCGTCCCCGATGGGCGGCAAACCCGGTGGCTCGTCGGCGAGTTCGGTACGGCCCAGCAGCGCGAGGCGCGGCGTGCGCGCCCGGGCGAGGGCTGTCACCGCGGCAGCGGTCACGCCGCGGGCGCCACCGGTGACGACGAGGACGTCGTCGGGACCCGGGCCGCCCTCCTCCTCTCCCGTACCGGTCGGGGCCGGCACGGCCACCGTGGTCACCCGGCCGCCGTCGGCGGGCAGGCCCACCTCCAGCAGCGGCCCGCCGAGCAGCAGTTCGCCGGTGAGGGCATCGGCGACGGCCTCGGGCGACCGGCCCGCGCGGGCGCAGTCGACGGCCTTGAGGGCGGCCCCGGGCCATTCCCCGGCGAGCGTACGGACGAGCGCCGCCAGACCGCCGAGCCAGGCCCGGCCACCGTGCGTTCCCCCGGCCCCGAAGTCTCCCCCGGTGTCCTGCGCCGTGACGAACAGCCCGCCCTCCTCCGAGAACCGCGGCGCCACCCGGCGTGCCGCGGCGAAGGCGGCGCGCTGCGTCTCCAGCATGGCGTCCTCGGTGAGGCCCTCCGCCAGGCCGCCCAGCAGCAGCACCGCGCGCGCCTCCGACGGCAGCTCCTCGACCGCCCGCGCCCGCACGCCCCGCGCCTCCAGACGTTCGGCCACGAGGCCGGCGAGGCCCGAGCCCCCGTCGACCACGTACAGGAGGTGCTTTCCGAGGCCGCCCATCGCCAGGCCGGACGGCGGTACGGGCACGGTGCGCGGGACGTACCGTCCGAGTCCGGCCGATGGCACCGGCGCCGGTGCCTCCGTCGTCGGCGGGGCGGCCTGCCCGTCCGACACCGACCGCAGCTTGTCGACGACCTGCCGGAGCGTGCGCAGGGTGATCAGGTCCTCCGGGCTGCCCGCCAGCCCGGGCAGTTCGCCGACGCGCTGGTGGAGCATGGAGAGGATCTCCACCCGTTTGATGGAGTCGATGCCCAGCTCGGACTCCAGCTCCATGTCCAGGTCGAGCATCTCGACGGGGTAGCCCGTCCGTTCGGCGACCACGGCCAGGACCGTCTCCTCCAGGCGCGCCGGGTCGAATGCCGTGGGCAACGGCTCGGGGGTGGGCTCGGGGACGGGCTCCGGGTCCGGTCGCCGGGGAGCGGGCGGGGCGGGGGCGGGTGTCTCGACGCGTACGACAGCGGTCTGTTCGGGCAGCACCGTCCCGTTCCCGGTGGACGCGACGAGCGCCGCGAAGGACGTCTCGGACATCTTCAGGAACGCCATGTGGGCCTCGCTGACCGACCGCAGGTAGACGGCGTGGGCGTCGGCGGTCTGGCGCTGGGCCTCCTCGACCTCGGGATCCGGGAGCGCGGGGACGACGGGTGAATCGAGTACGACGGGCGGCACGGGGGCGACGGACGGCTCGGGTACGACGGGCGGCACGGGGGCGGTCCGCCGCTCGGGCTCCGGGCGCTCTGTCGTGGGCTCCTGCGGCGGGTAGCGGCGCCCGAGGTTGCCGCCGTCGATCTGTACGGTCATGGAGGGCCTCCGCTGTCTGTCGGCCGGGCGGGGCTGGGCGTAGTGCCGCCAGTAGGGCGCGAAGTCCAGGGGGACACCGTGGACGGCCAGGCGGGCGAGGGCGTCCTGGAAGGCGGTCACGCCGTGGGCGTCCCGGCGGTCGAGGGGGACGGCGAGGTGGGGGCGGTCCCCCAGGATCCGGCCCACCAGCGCGGTGAGGACCGTGCCGGGGCCCACCTCGACGAATGTCCGTACCCCGGCCCCGTACATGGCCTCGATCTGGTCCGCGAAGCGCACGGGCTCGGTCAGGTGCCGGGCCAGGCGGGCGCGGATCATCTCGGGGTCGTCCGGGTAGGGGGCCGCGTCCGTGTTGGAGTAGACCTCCAGGGCGGGTGGTGCGACGGGCGCCTCGGCCAGTGCCGCGCCGAAGCTCTCGCGGGCGGCCGCGACGAGGGGGCTGTGGAAGGCGGCGGACGTCGCCAGGGGCACGGTGCCGGTCCCGGCGCCGGCCAGATGGTCCGCCAGCGCGGCGATCGCCTCCTTCGTGCCCGAGACGACCGTCTGCCGGGGGGCGTTGTGGTTGGCGATCCAGGCGTCCGCCGCCACGTCCGCGCCCTCCAGCGCTTCCAGGGTCTCCTGGTGGCCGGCCTGGACGACCAGCATCGCGCCGGGGGTTTCGCGGGCGGCGTCGCGCATCGCCTCGCCCCGGCGGCGGGACAGGCGCATGAGCGTCGCGGCGTCGTAGGTGCCCGCCGCGTGCAGGGCGGTCAGTTCGCCGAGGCTGTGGCCCGCCACGCAGTCGGGGCGGAGGCCGAACTCCGCCAGCGGGGCCAGGAGCGCCAGGCTGTGGGCGGCGAGGGCCGGCTGGGCCCACTCGGTGGCCGTGAGGAGGGACTGCTGGGCGGTGTGCCGTTCCCCGGTGGCGGGCGGCGGGAAGACCACGCGGTGCAGCGGCGTCCCGTCACCGCCGGGGAGAGACCCGCCGCCGACCGCGTCCCAGACCGCGAGCGCTCCGGGGTGGTGTGCCGCCAGGTCGCCGCCCATGCCGACGTACTGGGAGCCCTGGCCCGGGAACAGGAAGGCCCGGCGGCCCCCTTCGTACGGCCCCGCGCCCCGGTGCAGGGCCAGCGGCCGGGAGGGGTCCTCCCCCGCCGCCAGTGCCTCCGCCGCCCGGTCGAGGCGTTCGGCGAGCTCGCGGGCATCGGTGGCGATCACCGCGAGCCGCTGGCCGGCGTCGTGCCGGAAGGCCTCCTGGCTCCGCCGGGCCAGGCCGGAGACGCCCCCCACCGCCGTGCCGTCCTCGTCGCCGGCGGCCCGCCGCAGCTCGGCGACGCGCTCGCGCAGGGCGTCCGCGGAGTCGGCGCCCAGGAGGAACAGCTCGGTCGGGGCGGTCCGCAGCCGGGGACGGGCGGTGGCGCCGGGCGCGGGGGCGGCCGGGCGGTGTTCCTCCAGGGTGACGTGGAAGTTGCTGCCGCCGAACCCGAAGCTGGAGACGGCCGCGCGCCGGGGCGTGCCGCCGGCCGGCCGGATCCAGGGCCGGACGGCGGTGTTGAGGTAGAAGGGACTGGTCTCCACCCGCAGGGCGGGGTGCGGGCGATCGGCCTTGATGGTGGGCGGCAGCACCTTGTGGTGCAGGGCGAGCACGGCCTTGAACAGCCCGGCGGCGCCCGCCGCGCATTTGGTGTGGCCGATCTGCGACTTCACCGAGCCGAGGGCGCACCATTGCGGGTCCGTACGGCCGGAGGCCTCGAAGACGTCCCGCAGCGCCGCGAATTCGGCCTGGTCGCCGGCCTTGGTGCCGGTGCCGTGGGCCTCGACGAGCTCCACGGCGGCGGGCGGGTAGCCCGCCTCCTCGTAGGCCCGGCGCAGGGCGAGGACCTGCCCCTGCGCGCGCGGCGCGTAGATGGCCGCGCCGCGCCCGTCGGAGGAGGTGCCCAGGCCGCGGATGACCGCGTAGACGCCGTCGCCGTCGCGTTCGGCGTCGGCCAGGCGTTTGAGCGCGAACATCACGACGGCCTCGCCGAGCATGGTGCCGTCGGCGTCCTCCGCGAACGGCCGGCACTCCTGGGTCGGGGACAGCGCGGGGGTGGTGGTGAAGCAGGAGAACATGCCGATGTCGTTCGCCACGTCGACGCCACCGCTGACCACCAGGTCGGCGCGGCCCAGGGAGAGTTCGTCCAGTGCCGTGGAGAGGGCGGCCAGGGAGCTGGCGCAGGCCGCGTCGGTGGTGTGGTTCGTGCCGTGCAGGTCGAAGTGGGCGGCGACGCGTCCGGCGACGACGTTGCCGAGCAGGCCGGGGAAGGTGTCCTCGTCGGGTTCGGGGTAGTGCGCCGCGATGCGGTCGCACACCGCCCGGGCCTCCGCTTCCGGCAGGCCGTGTTCGCGCAGGGCCTTGAGCCAGACCGGCCGCTGGGTGAGGGCGTTGGACTCGGCGAGCAGTTGGAGCGCGGACGCGCCGAGCACGACGGCGACGCGGTCGCCGCCGGGCGGCCGGCCGGAGTGCTGCCCGCCGGGCCCGGCGGCGTCGCGCAGCACCTGGTCGGCGACGAGCAGGGCCAGCAGTTGGGCGGTGTCCGTCGAGGCGAGGGCGCGCGGCGGGATGCCGTACGCCACGGGGTCGAAGTCCACCTTGGGGAGGAAGGCGCCCCGCCGGGTGTAGACCTTCCCCGGGGTGCCCGGTTCGGGGTGGTAGTGGTCGTCGATCAGCCAGCGGGTCGCGGGGACGTCCCGCATGAGGTCGCGGCGGCCGAGGATCAGGCGCCAGCTCTGTTCGACGTCGTGGGCGTCGGGCAGCAGGGCGCCGAGGCCCACGACGGCGACGGGTACCCGGCCCGGGAGCGGCTCGTGGTGCATGGTGCTTCCCTCGCGGTGCGGAGCGGTGGGGTGTCGAGCGGTCGGACGGTCGGCGGCGTGCGACGGCCGTGCTGCTCCCGGTGGGGCTAGGCGAACCGCCGGGGCCGGTGGTCGAAGGCGGCCGGGGGGACGGGCACGCCGTAGCTGCGCAGTTGGTGGGAGCGGGTGACGACGGCCGCGCCCTCCAGGAGGTTGAGGGCGATCTGGACCACGTCGCGGTGGGCCGGGTCGGCGAGGAAGCTGCCGGCGGCCCAGCGGTTGAAGGCGCCCATGGCGGGGCCGCACCAGATCTGGTAGTCGGCGCGGCGTTCGGTGTTCCCGGTGACGGCCCAGCGGCTGGACATGCCGAGGTACCAGCGGAAGACCAGGGCCATGCGGTGGCGGGGGTCCCGTTCGGCGCGCGTGACCTGGGCGGGGTCGCGTGCCTGCCAGAAGCGGCGGGTCTCGGCCCATACGGTCTCGAAGGGGGCGCGGAGGACGTCCTGTTCGACCTTGGCCCGCTTGGCGGGCGGGATGTCCTCCCACGAGGCGTGGTCGCGGTAGAGCTCGTGGAGCCGGGTGGAGCGGGGGGCGAAGAACGTGCCGCGGCTGAGGACCTGCACCTTCACCCCCATCTCGAACATGTCGGCCGCCGGTGCCATCGTCACGTCGGCGACGTCGGCCCGCGCGAGCATCCGCTTGGCGTCGTCCGACAGGCCGGCCTCGCGCGCGGCCTGGTTGACCGTGCCCGTGACGACGTAGGCCGCGCCGAGCGCGAAGGCGGCGGCCACCGCCGCGGGGGTGCCGAGGCCGCCGGCCGCGCCGACCCTGACGGGACGGTCGTAGGCGTGCTCGGCGGCGATCCGGTCGCGCAGGGCCAGCAGGGCGGGCAGGACGACGCCGAGCGGCCGGTTGTCGGTGTGGCCGCCGCTGTCGGCCTCGACGGTGATGTCCTCGGCGACGGGTACGCGGGCGGCGAGCTCGGCCTCGGCCCCGGTCAGCAGGCCCCGGTCGACGAGCGCGCGCAGGAGGGGGGCGGGGGCGGGGGACATGAAGGGCCCGGCCACCTCGGGCCGGGAGACCTTGGCGAACAGGCGTGTACGGCGCTCGACGCGCCCTCCTGGGCCGCGGCGCAGCCCGGTGGCGGCGACCCGGACGACCGCGGGGGTGAGGCCCATGAAGGCGGAGGCGGAGACGGCCGGTACGCGGTGGCGCAGCGCGATGTCGGCGACGCGCTCCTCCAGCGCGGGTTCGGCCGGGGAGTGGATGAGGTTGACGCCCCAGTTGGGGCGTCCGGCCAGAGCGGTGGTCAGTTCGGTGACGGCCCGTTCCACCCGGTCGGGGTCCAGGCCGGCCGCGCCGAAGAAGCCGAGCATGCCCGCGCGGGCCATGGCGGAGACCAGGGCGACGGTCGCGATGCCGTTGGCCATCTCCCCGGCCGCGTAGGGGAAGCGGACGCCGTGTGCCTCCCCGAAGGACCGGTCCCCGAGCCATTCCGGGTAGAGCGGGGGCAGGATGCCCAGCAGCGGGAGTCCCGGCCTGCCGCTGTCCGCGGGTGCGGTCGAGCCGCCGGTGGCGACGCCGACGCCCGGGCCCTCGGGGGCGCCCACGACGTGGAGGGTCTCCCTGATCTCGGCCGTCATGCCGAGGATGTCGGCGGGGGTGCGGGCGGCGGGCCGGTCGCCGGGGTACCACAGCGCCGGCCGGGCCGGCGCGGGGGCGTTCGGGCGGGCGGCCGTCATGCCGGGTCCGGGAGCGTGCCGGCGAGCAGGTAGTCCAGGTCGATGGGGGGCGGGCGGAAGTCCGTGCCGAGGAGGCCGAGCGCCTCCGTGGCGTCGAAACGGCGGCGCTGGCGGACGTACGGCAGGAAGCCGGGGTAGCTGTGCGCCTCGCGCTCCAGCGGGGTGGGGTCGTCGATGCGGGACACCAGTTGCACCTCTCTCCGGAAGGCGAGTTCGGAGAAACGAATCATCAGGTCCGTGGGAGTGTCCGTCGGGTGCACCACGTGGAAGGTGGTGGGGCCGGGGCCCTGGCAGCGGTCCGCGAGCGTGATCATCGCCCTGGCGGCCCACTCCACCTGGAGGAGATTCAGGCAGCCGTCGCGTCGCGCGACGATCCGCAGCGGTTTCGTCCGGCACGGTGCCACCGCGGCCCACCGGGCGAGACCCGACCGAACGAGGCCGGCGACGACCTGCAAGGTGTGGGGTGGGAGCGCCGGATGGGGCGGCAGATCGCTGACCAGAACGCTGGGGCGCAGGATGAGCACGGGCCGGCGGTGTCGCTCGGACCAGCTCCGGACCAGCAGCTCCGCCTCGTACTTGGACCGCTCGTAGGGGCTCTCGAAGCCGTGGGTGTCGGTGAGTTCACGCTCGTACGCCACGTCTTCGCGGCGACCGGCGACGTAGGCGGTGCTCACATGGCGGAAGAGGGGGAGGCGGCGTCCGGCCGCGGCCAGTTCCAGCACGCGCCGGGTGCCCTCGACGTTGATCGCGCGCAGTTCCTCCAGGTCTCCGGCGAGCCGGGTGTCGGCCGCGCTGTGCCACACGACGTCGAGCCGGTCGGCCAGCTCCCGGAAGCGCTTCGCGGACAACCCCAGGCGCGGCCGCGTCAGTTCGGTCTCGATCACCTCCGTCCTGCTCTCGAATCGCCGCATCAGCCCGGCCGGGACGCGCATCGCGGTGAACATCCGCCGCAGGCGGTCACGGGTGTCGGGCGAACCGGCGCGCGCCAGGACGGTGACGTCGGCCCCCTGGCCGAGCAGATGGACGGCCAGCCGGCTGCCGAGGAATCCGGTCGCGCCGGTGAGGGCGACGTTGACCGCGCACATTCCAACAGTGAAGACCGGATGGTTGGCGAAAACCATCGCTCGATAGGGTGGTCGCTTTTTCGCGGCACCACGTGACACCACGTGGCACCGGTTGGCACTTAATGGCGCCATAAGGCTTGCACATGATGCCAACATGGCGTCATCATGGAGTCACGGAGCTGCCGTTCAGGCCGCTTCGCACGACGTAGACACAACGGAGGACCTGATGTCCGAGACGTTCGAGAACTCGTCGATCCGCCCCGAACCGGCCCCGCTGACCGAGCTGCCGGTCACGCGCCCCTCCGGCTGCCCCTTCGATCCGCCCCCGGATCTGGCGCGGCTGCGCGAGGAGGCGCCGTTACGCCGGATGACCTACCCCGACGGCCACGAGGGCTGGCTGGCCACCGGGCACGCCGCGGTCCGCGCGATCCTGGCCGACCCGCGCTTCAGCGCGCGGTACGAGCTGATGCACGTACCCGTCGCCGGCGGCCCCGAACACCCCCTGCCGCCCGCCCCGCCCGGCGACATCAGCGGCATCGACGCCCCCGAGCACACCCGCTACCGGCGGCTGCTCATGGGCAAGTTCACCGTCCGGCGGATGCGCGAGCTCACCGAGCGCGTGGAGGAGATCACCGCCGACCGCCTCGACGCGATGGAGCGGAAGGGACCTCCGGCCGACCTGGTGGAGGACTTCGCCCAGACGGTCCCCGCGCTCATGATCTGCGAACTGCTCGGCGTGCCGGCCTCCGGCCGGGACGTCTTCCAGCGCCACGCGAACACCGTGACCGACATGAGCCGTTCGATGGAGGAGCGGACCGCCGGCTACACCGCGCTGCAGGAGATCCTGTACGGCCTCGTACGGGCCAAGCGCGCCGCGCCCACGGACGACCTGCTCGGCGACCTGGCCCGCCACGAGGACCTCACCGACGACGAACTCGCCGGTCTCGGCACATTCCTCCTGGGCGCCGGCCTCGACACGACCGCCAACATGATCGCCCACGGCACGTTCGCCCTGCTCTCCCACCCGGAGCAGCTCGCCGCCCTGCGCGCCGACCCGGGCCTCACCGACGGTGCCGTCGAGGAGCTGATGCGCTATCTGACCATCACCGACACCGGCGCCCGCGCGGCCCTGGAGGACGTCGAGCTCGACGGTCACATGATCAAGGCCGGCGAGACCGTCACCCTGTCGCTCCAGGCCGCCAACCGGGACCCCCTGCGCTTCCCCGACCCCGACACCCTCGACGTGCGCCGCGCGGCCACCGGCCACGTCGGCTTCGGCCACGGCGCCCACCAGTGCCTCGGCCAGCAGCTGGCCCGCGTCGAGATGCGCGTCGCCTTCCCGGCCCTGCTCGCCCGCTTCCCGTCGCTGCGGCTGGCCGTGGCACCGGAGGACGTACCGCTGCGCACGAAGTCGAACATCTATGGCGTACACCGGCTGCCGGTCACCTGGTAGCGGGCCGCGCCCCGGCGTTGCGCTCCCCTCTATAAGAGGCATATCCGACTTACGCTCGCCTCGTGATCAACGTGACGGGGCTTCTGAAGCGGCTGACGATCGGCCGGGCCATGCGCAGTGAGGAGCTGCACGAGACGCTGCTGCCCAAACGGCTGGCCCTGCCCATCTTCGCCTCCGACCCGCTGTCATCGGTGGCCTACGCCACGCAGGAGATCCTCCTCGTCCTCACCCTGGGCGGCATGGCGTACCTGCACTTCACGCCCTGGATCGCGGCGGCCGTGGTGGTCCTCATGGCGGTCGTGGTCCTCTCGTACCGCCAGGTGGTCCACGCCTATCCGAGCGGCGGCGGCTCCTACGAGGTCGTCTCGGTGAACCTGGGCGACTCGGCCGGCCTCGTCGTCGCCGCGTCGCTGCTGGTCGACTACGTGATGACGGTGGCGGTGTCGGTCGCCTCCGGCGTGGACAACATCATCTCGGCCGTGCCCGGGCTGGCCGGGTTCCGGGTGCTGCTGGCGGTCGGCTTCGTCGTCCTGCTCACCGCGGTGAACCTGCGGGGCGTCCGCGAGTCGGGGCAGGCCTTCGCGGCCCCCACCTACCTCTTCATCGCCGGCATGCTGATCATGACCGCCACCGGGCTGGTGCGCTACGCGCTCGGCCACCCGCCGGTCGCCGAGAGCGCCGGCTTCGGCATCACGGCGGACCCCAGGGACGCGGGCCTGGCGGGCTTCGCCCTGGTCATGCTCTGCCTGCGCGCCTTCTCCAGCGGCTGTACGGCCCTGACGGGCGTGGAGGCGATCTCCAACGGCGTACCGGCGTTCCGCAAGCCGAAGTCGAAGAACGCCGCCGCCACGATGGGCATCATGGGCACCATCGCGGTGACCATGTTCGTCGGCGTCACCACGCTCGCGCTGATCACCAAGGTGCGCATCACCGACGACTCCTGCCGGCTGACGGGCCTGACCGGCGACTGCGCCGCGTACACCCAGCGCACCGTCATCGCCCAGCTGGCCGCGGCGGTCTTCGGCGGGGAGCACAGCGCCGGCTTCTACTTCGTCCAGGCCGCCACCGCGCTGGTGCTGATCCTGGCCGCGAACACCGCCTTCAACGGTTTCCCGCTGCTGGCCTCGATCCTCGCCCAGCACCGCTACCTGCCCCGGCAGCTGCACAACCGCGGCGACCGGCTCGCCTTCTCCAACGGCATCATCGCCCTGGCCCTGGCCGCCGGGCTGCTGCTGTGGTTCTACGACGCGGACGTCACCAGCCTCATCCACCTCTACATCCTCGGCGTCTTCACCTCCTTCACCCTCTCCCAGACCGGCATGGTCCGGCACTGGAACCGCGAGCTGCGCGCCGAGACCGACGCGGAGACCCGGCGACGGGCACGGATCGCCCGCGTCATCAACGCGGTCGGCGCGGTGGTCACCGGGCTCGTCCTCGTCATCGTGCTGGCCACGAAGTTCCTCCAGGGCGCCTGGCTGGCCGTCGTCGCCGCGGTCGTGCTGTGGACGACGATGCGCGGCATCCGCCGCCACTACGACGCCGTCGCCGCCGAACTCGCCGTCGCCGACCCGCGCGCCGAACTGGTCCGCCCCTCGCGCGTGGTGGCCGTCGTCCTGGTCTCCACCCTCCACAAGCCGACCCTGCGCGCCCTGGCCTACGCGCAGGCCTTCAAGCCCGACCACCTGGAGGCCCTGACCGTCGCCGTCGACCGCGACGAGACGAAGGACCTCGAACGGCAGTGGGCGGAACTGGACACCGATGTACCGCTGAAGGTCATCGCCTCGCCGTACCGCGAGATCACCCGGCCCGTCGTGGAGTACGTCCGCTCGACCCGGCGGACGAGCCCGCGCGACGTGGTCGGGGTCTTCATCCCCGAGTACGTGGTGGGGCACTGGTGGGAGCACCTGCTGCACAACCAGTCCGCGCTGTGGCTCAAGAGCCGGCTGCTGTTCACCCCCGGCGTCATGGTCACCAGCGTCCCGTGGCAGCTCACCTCCTCCCGCCTGGCCGACCACCCGGCCCGCCGCGCCCCCGGCGCCACCCGCCGCGGCGAGCCGGCCCCCGCGCACCAGCACCTCCACCGCCGGGAGGCCGAGCGGGACGGGAAGGGCGGGGGGAGGTAGCGGGGCGACCCCGCTCAGGCCGCCCGCCCGTTCCTCCCGGTCATCGGCCGGCGCCGGGCGTCGTGGAGGCGGTACGAGTCGGCCAGGTCCCGGACCTCCACCGAGCAGACCGCCTCGCCGGCGACGGCCGGGGGCAGGTGCCTGGTCAGCAGGGCCAGCACGCCTTCGGACAGCCGCGCCTTGAGCGCCTCGGGCCGCCCCGGCAGCAACCCCACCTCCACATGGACGAAGGCCACCCCGTCGCCGTGCCGGTCGGCGATGTACGTCTCGGCCGCCGGGCGGAAGACCGTCTTGCACACGCCCGCCGACCCCGTCTCGGCGAGCACCATCGGGTGCAGCTCCTCGACGAACGCCCGCCGGTCGAGGGCGCCGGCCATCCGGGAGGAACAGTCGACGGTGATGTGCGGCATGACGGACCTCTCGCGACCTGCTGATACGTGCTGTACCCAGCTATGGTCGCCCGGCGCGCCCACCGGGGACACGGCGGGGCCCGGAATCCGTCACCGCAGGTGAAGGGCGTGCACGCCGGGTCCCGGCACGAGCCGCTTGTGCCATGCTCGGGGCGTGACGAGCGAGTATGTCCGGAACGGGGAGTCCGGGTCCGACGTCGTCCCCGACGTCGTCGCACTGGCCAGGGTGGTGGCCAGGCTGCGGGCCGAGAACGAGAAGCTGCACCGGCTGGTCTCCACCAGCACCGTGCTGGAGCGGGCCAAGGGCGTGGTCATGGCCCGCTCCGGCTGCTCGGCGGCAGCGGCGTACGAGGAACTGACGCGGCGGGCGCGGGCGGACGGGCGGACGGTCGCCGAGGAGTGCCGGCGGGTCCTGGCCGAGGCCGCGCGGGGCCCGGGCGCCGCGGGTGGCCCGTGCGACTCGGACGGCCGCGAACCCCCGTACCCGGACGTCCAGTTGTCCGCAGGACACGCGAGGCTCCCCGTCGGTCCCGGCACCGCGGCGGGGCTCGTCCGGCTCGTCCAGCAGGTCTTCGACGCCCTCCCCGGACCGGCCGTCCTCCTCACCCCCCTGCGGTCGCCCGCGGGCGAGGTCGAGGACTTCCGGATCGACGCCGCCGCTCCCCTGTCCGTCGACGTCGCCGGCCGCCGCGGCCACCGGATGGTGGGGCTCCGCGTCCTGGAGTGCTACCCCACCATGGCCGGCACCGAGGCCTGGCCGGGCTATCTGGAGACGCTGGAGACCGGAGTCCCGTACGAGGGGAAGCCGTTCACCTACGAGGAGGTCGTCACCGGTGTCCGGCGGCTGTCCACCTACTCCGTACGGGTGACGAGGCTGGGCGACGCGCTCGTGGTCACCTGGACCAGCCACGATTCCGCCGACCGGCAGCAGGAGCTGCTCGCGGACCTGCAACGGCTGGGCAATCTCGGCTGGATGGACTGGAACCTCGTCACGGGCACCGCCACCTGGTCGCCCCAGGTCCACACGATCCTCGACCGCGACCCGGCGCCGGGCCCGGTCGGCCCGCGGGAACTCCCGCACCAGGCACTGCCCGAGGACCGGCCGGCGTTCGCGGCCGCGATCAGGGGACTGCTCGACGACGGCACGCCCGTGGACCACCCCTTCCGGATCGCGACGGCCACGGGCGTCCGGCACCTGCGGTTCGTGGCGGAGGCGGTCCCGGACGCCGACGGCACCCCCGTCGACGTCCACGGCTTCGTCCAGGACCTCACCGCCCGGCGCCGTACCGAACTGGCCCTGGTCGAGTCCCGGCGGGCCGTCCTCGCCCAGCGCGAGGTGCTCCACGCCGAGCGGACGGTCGCCGCCCGCCTCCAGCACGCCCTGCTGCCACTGCCCGGGCAGTCGCTGGACCTGGCCGGCCTCCATGTGGAGGTCGCCTACCTGCCCTCGCACGACGGCCTCAACGTGGGCGGCGACTGGTACAGCGCCCTGGAGATGGCCGACGGCGGCGTGCTCTTCGCCGTCGGCGACGTCGCCGGGCACGGCATCGACGCCGTGGCCACCATGGCGCAGCTGCGCTTCACGGCCAAGGGCATGGTCATCACCGGGTCGTCGCTGACCGGCGCGCTGCACCGGCTCAACACCCTGCTCCTCCACACCCCCGAGGGCCAGGCGACCGCCACGATGGTCCTCGGCCGCTACGACCCCGCCGAGCGCTGCCTGACGTGGGCGCAGGCCGGCCATCCGCCGCCGTTGCTCGTGCGGCGGGGTACGGCCGAGTTCCTCTCCCCGCCGGAGGGCATGCTGCTCGGCGCGGCGCTGCGCCCCGCGTACGGCGAGGCCGGCTGCCGGCTCGAACCCGGCGATCACCTGCTGCTGTACACGGACGGGCTGGTCGAGCGCCCCGGGGAGCACCTCGACGACGGCCTCGCCCGCCTCGCGGAGGCCGCCCGGAAGGCGTTCCCGCCCGAGGGCGCCGGCTCGCTCGACGTGGTGCTGGACCGCATGCTGCGGGGCGAGCGGCGGGACGACGTATGCCTGCTGGACGTCCATCTGCCGCGGTGAGGGGCCGCCGCGGGCCGAGGTGCGGTCGCGGGCTCAGGGCTTGCGTCGGAGCCACTGCCCGGGCGCGCGCCGCGGCGGCCGGGCCACGATGTCGCCACCGGTCGACCTGCCGGACAGCACCACGCGCAGCCGTACCGGCTCCTCCGGCTCGGTGACCGGGGGAACCTTGATGTCGCCACGGCTGTAGGTGACGTCGTCGGCCTCGACCACGATCCCCGGTCCGGTGATCAGGGTCAGATTGCCGCCGATGCGCAGGTCGACGTCGATGTGCAGGGTGTCGTGGGTGAGGACGGCCTCGGTGAAGTCGAGCTTCAGGTCACTGAACATCAGCCGGATCTCCATCCGGCGGGGAACCAGCCAGCGGCCGGTGCGCTTGCCCTCCCCGAAGCGCTGGTCGATCCGGATCACCTCGCGGGCCCGCCCCGGCATCCCCTCGAGCGGGAGATCGGCGACCAGCACCGCGAGGTCGGAGGCGGTACGTGCCGCCATCGCCGCTTCGACGCGCTCGTCCAGCTCGGCGATCGTCAACCGGCCGTCGCCGGCCGCGACCCGGAGGATCTCCACGGCCTGATCCCGGTCCCGGTGGGAGACCCGCTGCTCGGGGAGGTGGTGAAGGGGGGAGGCATCGTCTGTTCCGGACACGTCGGCTGGCATGGATCCAGTGTGCGATCGGGCTCGGGGGCCGGGCAACGTCCGCCCGGAAGAATGGGGGATGACCCCGAGGAATCTCAGGGGCACCGGTCGCATGGGCCATCGGTGGTAAACGCGGCCCCACCCCTCTGCGCCTCCCGCCGGTCCGGCCGTCTCCCGGTCCACAATCACGTCGCCACGGCGACTCGGTGCGCCGGCGGGCGTGTGGGCGCATCCCGGCGTCGCCAAGGAGAGGGTTCCGATGGGCACAGCAGTACACCCGCATCGCAGGACGATGCTCACCGGTGGCCTCGTGGTCGCCGCGGCCGCGCTCTCGGGGTGCGCGAAGACCACCCCCAAGGTGCCGGCGCCGGCCGACCTCAAGGCGTCGACCGCGCCGCCGACCAACCGTCCGACCACGGCCAAGGAGGCCCTCGCACGCCTGATGGAGGGCAACAAGCGCTGGGTGGACGGCACTCTCCAGCACCCCGACCGCGACCCCACCCGGCGTGAGCTCGTGGCCCAGACGCAGGAGCCGTTCGGGGTGGTCCTGTCGTGCATCGACTCCCGCGTTCCGCCCGAGCTCCTCTTCGACACCGGTCTCGGCGACCTCTACGTGCTGCGCACCGGCGCGCAGACGATCGGCCCGGTGGTCACGGGGTCCGTCGAGTACGGTCCCATGACGAGCGGTACGCCGCTGATCGTCGTCCTGGGGCACCAGCGCTGCGGCGCGGTGGAGGCGGCGTACAAGGCGATGCGGGCGGGCGCGACGCTGCCCGGCAATCTGCAGGCCATCGCCGACGCGCTCCGGCCGGCGTACCGGGATGCCCTCCGGCAGGGCGGCGGCAGCGACCCCGTCGACACCATGACCCGCTCCCAGATCCGGCTGACCGCGAACGATCTGCGCGCGAACAGGGACCTCGCCCCGCTGGTGAAGAAGGGCGCGCTCGCGGTGGTCGGCGCCTACTACTCGCTGGACACCGGCGTGGTGGAGATCCTGGGCGGCGCCCCGTCCTGAGCCGCGCCGTCCTCGCGGCGGATATCCTGCCCCGGCGTGCCGGTCATCACCGGCGCCGGAGGGGGAAGTTGTGCGGGTGAGGCGCCGGGATCGGGTGCGGTACTGGTTCGAGAGCACCATGGACCGCGGGACTCCCGCCCTCATCGGCTGGCTGGCGCTGGCGTCGGTGGCGCTGATCGCGGTGATCACCGTGGGCGTGGTCCTGTTCACCGACGAGGACCGGGAGGCCAACGGCGGCTGGGCCGGGGTGGCCTGGATGAGCCTGCTGCGCACCCTCGATCCGGGGACGATGGGCGGTGACGCGGGCAGCCCGCTCTTCCTGGGGCTGATGCTGGCGGTGACGCTCGGCGGGATCTTCATCGTCAGCAGCCTCATCGGTGTGCTGACCACGGGCCTCAACCACCGGCTCCAGCTGCTGCGCAAGGGCCGCTCACGCATCATCGAGCACGGCCACGCGGTGGTCCTGGGCTGGTCGGAGCAGATCTACACCGTGGTCGAGGAGCTCGTCGAGGCCAATCAGAGCCAGCGCCGCTCGTGCGTGGTGATCCTCGCCGACCACGACAAGGTCGACATGGAGGACCAGATCCGCACCCGGGTCCGCGACACCGGCCGCACCCAGGTGATCTGCCGCTCGGGCAACCCCCTGAAACAGGCCGACCTGGAGCTGGTGAGCCCCGACACCGCCCGGTCGGTCATGGTGCTGCCGTCCTTCTCCCCCGACGGCGACACCACCGTCATCAAGACGCTCCTCATCCTCAACAACCGCACCTGGGCGGGGGAACGGCCGCCCTTCGTCGCCGCCGTGCTGGACTCGGGCAACCTTCCCGCCGCCCGGCTCGCGGCCGGGGCCAGCGGCCTGGTGGTCGACGCCGACGACCTCGCCGTCCGGCTACTCGTGCAGTCGCACCGGCAGTCGGGCCTGTCCGCCGTCTGCAACGAACTGCTCAGCTTCCACGGCAACGAGCTCTACATCCGGCACGAGCCCGCGCTGGCCGGCCTGACCTACGGCGAGACCCTGGACCGCTACGAGCTCGGCGCCCCGATCGGGCTGTGCGCCAAGGACGGCCGGATTCTCCTCAACCCCGCCATGGACACCGTCGTCGACCCGGACGACAGCATGGTCCTCGTCGCCGAGGACGACGTGCTCATCCGCCTCGCCGACAGCCCCGCCGCCCCGCTCGGCGAGACCGCCGTCGTCCGCCCCACCGGCTGGCGGAGGGAACCGGACCGCACCCTGCTGATCGGCTGGAACTCACGCGCCGCCAAGATCATCGACCTGCTGGACCGGTTCGTGCAGCCCGGTTCCTTCCTCGACATCGCCGCGCCCCGCCGGCCCGACGCATACCTCGACCTCCGGCTGGAGAACATCCTGCTCGGCTACCGGCACTGCGAACCCACCGGCAGGGCCTCCCTCGAAGCCCTCGACCCCGGCGCCTACCAGCACGTCCTCGTCCTCTCCGACGAGACGGTCGACCGGGAACTCGCCGACAACCGCACCCTGGTGACGCTGCTGCACCTGCGCGACATCGAGGAGGCGCTCGGCGACCCGTACTCGATCGTCTCCGAGATGAACAACGACAGCAACCGCGAGGTCGCCCAGGTCACCAAGGCCGACGACTTCATCGTCAGCAGCAAGCTCATATGCCTCCTGCTGACGCAGCTGGTGGAGAGCCCGCAGCTGCACGAGGTCCTCACCACGCTCCTCGACCCGGCGGGTTCGGAGATCTACCTCAAGCCGGCGGCCCGCTACGTCCGGCCGGGCGCCCGGATCAACTTCGCCACCGCCATCGAGGCCGCCCGGCGCCGGGGCGAGACCGCCATCGGCTACCGGCAGGGCCGCCGGCGCGACGCGCCGCCGCGCTACGGCGTCCGCCTCAACCCGCCCAAGGACGAGCCCTTCACCCTCCACGAGGACGACCACATCATCGTGCTCGCCGAGAGCGAGTAGCGGCCCGGCCTCACCGTGCGGCGTCCCTGACCGGCAGCGCCGTCAGGGCGTGGGAGCGGAACGACGGACGCCACTCCGGCCGCTCGCCGGCGCCGGGCACGGCCAGGGCGATCCCGGGCACATGGCGGAACAGCGCCTCCAGGCCGAGCCGGATCTCCATGCGGGCCAGGGGCGCGCCCAGGCAGTAGTGCATGCCCTGGCCGAGCGCGAGGTGCGCGGTGTCCTCCCGCCGGATGTCGAAGCGGTCCGGTTCCGGGTACCGGGCCGGGTCCCGGTGGGCGGAGCCGAGGCAGAGCAGGACGGTGTCGCCGGCGGGGACGCGGACGCCCCCGATGTCGAGGGGTTCGGTGGGAAAGCGGCGGATGGCCATCTGGTTGGGGTGCGCGTACCGCAGCAGCTCCTCGACGGCCGCCGGCATCAGAGCGGGGTCCGCGCGGAGGGCGCCGAGCTGTTCGGGGTGGCGGAGCAGGGTGAACAGCCCTGAGCTGATCATGTGCTGGGTATTCTCGCTGCCGGCCATGAGGATGAGGAAGGCCAGGGAGACCAGTTCGTCCTCGCTGAGCCGGTCCCCCTCGTCCCGTGCGGCGATCAGGCCGGACAGCAGGTCGGTGCCGGGACGCGCCCGCCGTTCGCCCACGAGCCGGACGAGGAAGGCGTGGATGCGCTCGACGGACTCCGCGACCTGGCCCGGGTGGGCGGGGGCGAACATGGCGCCCACCCAGGAGGAGAAGGGCCGCCGGTCGGCCTCGGGGACGTCGAGGAGGTCGCCGATGACGACCAGCGGCAGGGGGTTGGCGAACTCGGTGACCAGGTCGGCGCTCGTCCCGTCGGCCAGGCGCCGGGCCAGCCGGCCGGCCAGCGCGTCCGCGGCGGCCCGTACGCGGGGGCGCAGCTCCTCGACGCGGCGGGGCGTGAACGCCCGGGAGACGAGGCGGCGCAGGCGCAGGTGGTCGCCGGAGTCGAGGTTGAGGAGGTTGGCGTCCAGGGCGGGCGGCAGGGTGAAGCCCTTGTAGCCCGTACCGGAGTGTGCCTTGTTCACCGACAGCCGGGCGTCGGTCAGCAGCGCCCGGACGTCCGCCTCCCGCACCACGAGCCACACCGGGGAACCGTCCGGGAGCGACACGCGGTGGACGGGGCCGGCGTCGCGCAGCCGCGCGTGGACGGGGTAGGGGTCGGCGAAGAAGGCCGCGTCGAAGGGGCACGGGAGGGTGGGGGCCGTGGAACGGGTGGTCATGCGTCCTTCTCGGCGGGGTCGGTGGGGACGGGGGTCGGTACGGGACGGGAACCGGCCGCGGCATCGGGTGCCGTGGCGAAGGCCCGGGCCAGCTTCCGCTGGAAGGACAGCTCCGCCGCCAGGTCCTCGGGGTCGGCGACCCGGGGCGAGGCGACATGGGTCGCCGGCCGCCGCTGCTCGGCCCTGGCCCGGAGCGCGGCCTTGAGCTGGGCCGCCTCGACGGACGCGGCCAGGTCGGCGCCCGTGAGGCCGGCGGCCTCGCCGCGGCGGGTGGCGTCGTCGGCGACGGCGGGGTCCATCCAGACGCGCAGGGCCCACTGGGCGTCGCGGATCTCCACCAGGCAGCGGTAGAGGCGGGTCCGGAGGTCGGCCTCCTGGCCCAGGCGCAGCACGACCTCGGGCAGGGTGGAGGTGACCTCGCGGTGGAGCGGGACGATCTGCCGGTGGGCGCGGCGGGTGCCGAACCACTCGTGGACGGCGGTGAGGTAGCGGCCCCAGTCGGGCAGGGTCCAGCCGATGGTCTTGATCACGGTGCCGGCGATGGCGAGCTGGGCGACGGGTTCCCAGGGGCGGCCGGTGCCGCCGAACTGGCCGGCGACGATGTCGGCGATGCGGCAGCCCGTGTAGATCATGGCGAACGGCATGGAGGCCGCCACCAGGCGCAGACCGCGCCGGAGCCAGGGCGCGGGGGCGACCCGTGCGTGGCGCCAGCCCATGACGCCGATGTCGATGGTGTTCGCCGCGTAGCCGATCAGGTAGATGCTCAGGTACGCCGGGTAGTACTGGGCCTTCGTCAGGGCGAAGTCGGTGGGGCGTTCGCCGCTGCTGGTGGCGGCGGAGAAGAGCGTGATCATGGCAAGGAGCACGGTGCCCAGGCCGACGAGGCGGGGGACGGCCTTGCGCCAGGCCGTGGCGCGGTCGTGCGACAGGTGGAGGAGCACCACCTGCTGGCAGGCGGCCGCGAGGATGACGGAGCTCTGGGTCAGGAGCCCGGAGAAGTTGACGATGCCGGCGAGCCGGCTGGTGGCGATCCAGACCGCCGGGGTCGAGACGACGAAGGTGACGGTCAGGAAGAAGAAGTTGCCGACCAGGGCCAGCTGGGTGGGCGAGCGGTCGGTGCGGACGACCCTCAGCTTGAAGAGCAGCGCCGCGAAGGAGATCAGCGCGCAGACGGGGTAGAGCGTGCTATTCATTTTTCCCTTGTCGTATGGGGGCTTCCAGGGCGGCCAGTCTGGCGACGAGCTCCCGTGCCTCCGGGGGCGTCTCCACCGTGCGCTCCACGGTCCAGCTGCTGATCTGCCGGCCGATCAGCGAGCCGACCAGCTCGGCCTCGACCTCGGACGCGGCGTGCGAGTGCTCCCGTCCCAGGACCCGGCGCACCATGTCCGGGTTGAGCGAGGGCAGGAGGAGCGACGACGACTCCGCCGACATCACCGGCGAGGAGTCGTGGTCGCAGATCACATGGCCGAACTCGTGGAGGATCACCTGCTGTTGGTGCACGGGGGCCAGGCGCCGCTCGTAGAAGACGAAGTCCTGCCCCTCCGCCGACACCCACAGCCCGTCGGGGCTGCCGACGGGCAGTTCGAGCGGGACGAGCCGGATGGGACGCCCGTGCAGCTGCCCCACGTGCTCGCACAGTGTCTCCATCGAGACCTTGGCCCGAGCGGGCAGGCCAAGCGCGCGGATCCGTTCCGCGCACCGCTTCTGAAGGCTGTCCGATGACCCGCTGTCAGCCCGAAGTCGCCATCGCACCACGATCACGTGCTGTGGTCGCGCGGGTCGTGACGCCGCCCGTCACGGTCCGGGGAACCCTCCGGGGAGGGTGACGGGGCCGGGGCGTGGTCCGGGGCCAGGACGCGCAGGGACTCCCGGGCCTGGGACGCGGCGTTGATGATCCCTCCGAGGAGTTCGCACATCCGGTCGGCGGCCGGCTCGTCGGGCCGCGGATCGCCCGGACGCGACCGGCCGCTCGCCCTGCCGGGGCGGCGGGGTCCGCCGGGCACCGCGCCCAGTTCGGCGTTGACCTGCTGGAAGACCTGTTCGTCGAGGAAGTAGGCGTAGCGTGTGATGCCCAGGCTGTGGGCCACCTTGACCAGGGTCTCGAGGGTCAGGTTGGTGCCGCCGGGGGACTCGACGGACGCCAGCGTGCGCTTGGACACCCCGGTGCGCTCGGCCAGCCCCGCGAGGCTGAACGGTCCTTCCGGGTGATGCCGCCTCAGATGCCGCAGCCGCGCGGCGACGGCGGCCTTCGCGGCGTGGACCTGCGTCGCGAGATCGTCACTCGCGTCTCTTCCTAAGCGTGTGCCTCCGCCGTCCATCCCCTACCCCCTCCATCTCGTGCAACATGCTTCACTCCGGCGCAGGATAGTGCAACGGTTCAGCCGGCCGGCGGCTCGCGGGTCTCCATCTCCACTCCCGGCAGGAGCACGATCCCCCAGGTGACCAGCGCCGCCCCGATGCCTTCCGGGACCAGCCACCAGCCGGTCCGTACGCGTTCCCCGTACACGAGCATCCCCAGGGCCAGACTGACCAGCGCCTCCCCCAGCGTCAGGGCGGGCTGGGAGGCCACCAGCGGGCCGGACTCCATGGCGTTGGCCAGCAGGAACAGCGCCAGCGCCCCTGCGGTGACGAACCCGTAGGTCTGCCAGCAGGTGAAGAAGGCCGCGGAGCCGTCCCGGGCGAAGACATCGGTGGCCGACTTCATCAAGGTGGCCGTCAGCGCGTAACTGATCGCCGAGGCCGAGCTGAAGAGCGCCGCGCGGCCCATGCCCCGCGGGCGCGGCAGGGCGGCCGCGACACAGCCGGCGATCCCGGCGATGGTGGCGCCCAGGGTCAGCGCCCACAGCGCCGCGGAGACCTCGTCACGACCCCCGGAGGGCGCCGCGGCGGCCAGCGCCAGGCCCAGGCCGAAGGCCACCATCAGGGACGCGGCCCAGCCGGTGGCGGGCAGCGCCCGCCGGGCCACGGCGGAGGCGATGACGAGGGTGAAGGGCAGTTCGAGCACCAGGATGGGCTGGACGAGCGACAGCGAGCCGAGGTTGAGGGCCAGCGCCTGGGACGCCGCCGCGCCCACGATCACCGCGATGCCGCCGAGCCACGCCGGGCTGTGCACGAGGTGGCGGACCAGGCGGACGCTGAAGGCGTCGCCCGGGGGCACCCGCCGGGCCGCGATCCGTTGCAGCACGGTCCCCAGGGCGTTGGCCACGGCCGTCAGCAGGGCGAGCAGCGCGGAGAGCAGGGCTGACAACGGCGTCCTCCGGTTCGGCACTTCGCGGCGGCCCGCTGGGGCACCGCGCCCACGACCCTGTCACGTCCCGTCGTGCCCCGGAGGCTTCGACCCGCACGCGCCGGGGAACGGCTTTCTCCGCACGCGGTGTCGCACCAGTGGGAGAAGGGACCGGCGATGGCGCAGGGGTGGTCGGGCGAGCGGTCGCCCGCGGTGTCGGACGAGGTACGCGAGGCACTGGAGCGGGGCGGTCCGGTCGTCGCCCTGGAGTCGACCATCATCGCGCACGGCCTGCCACGACCACGGAACCTGGCGGTGGCACGGGAGCTGGAGGACCTCGTACGGGCCGGGGGCGCCGTCCCCGCCACCGTCGCCGTGCTCGACGGGCGGCCCCGCGTCGGGCTCGACGAGGCACAGCTGGCGCGGGTGGCGACCGGGGACGGTATCCGCAAGCTGGGGCACCGGGACCTGGCGCCGGCCGTCGCGACGGGAGCGAGCGGGGCGACGACGGTGTCCGCGACGGCGTTCCTGGCGGAACGGGCCGGGATCCGCGTCTTCGCGACGGGCGGCCTGGGCGGGGTCCACCGCGAATGGACACGCACCCAGGACGAGTCGGCGGACCTGCGGCTGCTGTCCCGGGTGCGGATCGCGGTGGTCTGCGCGGGGGTGAAGTCCGTCCTGGACGTACCGGCGACGCTGGAGCGGCTGGAGACACTCGGGGTCGGGGTCGTGGGCTTCGGGACGACGGAGTTCCCGGGCTTCTACCTGCGGTCCTCCGGCGAACCGGTCGACTGGACCGTCACGTCCGCGTCCGAGGTGGCCGAGGTGCTGCGCGCCCAGGACGCGCTCGGCGGCCCGCCCTCGGCACTGGTCGTCGCGAACCCCGTGTCCGCGGCGGAACAGCTGGACCCGGCCCTCCACGACCGGGTGCTGGCCGAGGCGCTGGCGGCGTGCGCGCGGCAGGGCGTCACCGGCCAGGCGGTCACCCCCTTCCTCCTCGGCCATCTGGTCCGGCACACGGGCGGCCTGTCGCTGGAGGCCAACGTGGCGGCGGTGCGCGGCAATGTGCGGCTCGCGGCCGGGATCGCCGTGGCGTACGCCGCGTGACGGGCGCCGAGGGCGGGGCGCTGCTCGTCGTCGGGGACGTGGTGACGGACGTGGTCGCCCGGCACCGTACGCCGCTCGCTCCCGCGACCGACACGGCGGCCCGCATCACGACCCTCCCGGGCGGGGCGGGGGCCAACGTCGCGTGCTGGGCGGCGCGGGCGGGCGCCCGGGACGTACGCCTGTGGGCCCGGGTGGGCGGCGACGCGGTCGGGCGGCACGAGCGGGAGCTGCGGGCGGCCGGGGTGCGCCCGTGCCTGGTCGCCGATCCGGAGGTGCCCACCGGCACGGTGGTGTGCCTGGTGGGCGCCGACGGCGAACGGACGTTCCTCACGGACAGCGGGGCGGTGCTGCGGCTGTCGCCCACCGACTGGAACGACGACCTCCTCGCCGGGGTCGGCCATCTCCACGTGTCGGGCTACCTCTTCTTCTCCGGGACGAGCCGCGCTGCCGCCCGGCGGGCGATGGAGGCGGCCCGCGCGCGGCGGGTGCCGGTGAGCGTGGACCCTGCCTCGGCGGGCTTCATAGCCCGCCTGGGGGTGGACCGCTTCCTGGAGGCGGTCGAGGGCGCGGACGTGCTGCTGCCCAACGGGGACGAGTCCGCGCTGCTGACCGGGCGCCGGGACGCGGCGGGCGCGGCGGCCGAACTCAGCCGCCGCTTCCCGCTGGTGGTGGCCACGCGGGGCGCCGGGGGCGCACTGGTGGCCGCCTCCGGCGCCATAGTCGCCCACGTCCCGGCCGGGCCCGCCACGGTGGTGGACACGACGGGCGCGGGCGACGCCTTCACGGGCGCCTTCCTGGCGGCCCGCCTGACGGGCCTCACGCCCGAGGAAGCGGCCCACCACGGCTGCCGCGCGGGCACGGAGGCGGTCGGGGTGGTGGGCGGCCGGCCACCGGGTGCCGCCGGGTAGCCGGCGGGCGGTGTCAGTCGTCGAGGAGGCGGGTGACCAGGCGGGTGAAGAGCAGGCGGCCCGCTCGGGCCGTGACGGTGTCGAAGAGGCGGGGCAGGGCGGTGATGCGGAGGTCCTCGCGCCAGACGACGCGCGTGCCGGTCCCCCACGGGTACACGTCGAGCTCGGCCCAGCCGGTGATCGTGGAGCCGCGCTTCTCCAGGCGGCAGTGGCCCGGCGTGCCGCCGGAGGGCGGTCGCCAGGCCACGACCTCCATGGGGTCCTCGACGACGAACGGGCCCAGCGTGGTGCGCGCCGTGAAGCGTGTGCCCCGCCGGGTCGGGGGCGGTGTCGTCACCACGATGCCGGTACGCGGGACGAAGTCCGCGTGGCGCGGCCAGTCGGTCAGTCGTCGCCACACCTCGCCGACGGGCAGGGCGCTGTGGCGCTCGACGCGGAAGGCGGGCATGGGGGAAGCGTAGGCCCGCCTCCCGCGCGCCCGGCGCATCCCACTCCTTCCTCGGTGTGCGGGTTTCGGCCACCATGGAGGGGCGTGGCGGGGCGGGGGCTCGGAGGTGGCGGTGGCGGAGCTGGTGGTGCGCATAGCGACGGTGTGCCGGGCGCTGGAATCCGGTGAGTTGGGGCCCCTGGCCGAGCAGGCGGGGGCGGCGGACGTCCTCGCCCGGGTCCTCGCCGCCCTGGCGTCCGGGCCGGCGTCCGGTCCGGTGGACGCCACGGCGTTGGCCGCCGATCTCGACGCCCTGGACACGGCCCTCGTGCGGTACGGGATCGCCGGCGGTCTGACGCCCGTACCCGGACGGGACTACCGGGCCTCTCCCGTCGCCGCGGGCCACGACGGGCCTCCCCCGCTGGAGGTCTGGGCCTGCCCGGCCGGCCGTTGCGACCGCTGGCAGGGCGCCGGCGTCCTCGCCGCCGACGAAGCCCCGGTCTGCGCGGTGCTGGGGGCGCCGATGGCGCGGCGGCGGCTGGGATGGTGAGCGGCCTGCTCGCCGAGGTGGGCAAGAAGCTCGCCGAACGCTGGGTGACGCTGCTGCTCCTCCCCGGTCTGCTGTACGTGGGCGCGGCGGTGGCCGCGCTCCGGTTGGGGCACGCCCACGCGCTGGACCTCGGCCGGTTGCAGGGCTGGGTCGCCTCGCTGTCCGGTACGAAGGGGGAGGCGCGGGGCGCCGCGGTCGTCGCGCTGGTCCTGCCCGGGGTGCTGCTGGTGTCCGCGGCGGCCGGGCTCGCGGCGGCGACGCTGGGTCGGGGCGTGGAGCTCGTCAGGTCGCTGCCGGGGCACCGGCGTCCGCTGCGGTGGCTCAGGGAGCGCCGCCGCCGGCGCTGGGACGACGCCGACGCGGAGGTCCGTGCCGCCGTCACGGCCGCCGTGGGGCCGGGCGGCGCGGGGCCGGGGCTCGGCGCCCCGCTGCGGGCCCGGGACCGTGTCGGGCTCGTCCCGCCCGTGTACCCGAGCTGGACGGGTGACCGTCTGCACGCCCCGGTCACGCGTGTGCGCCGCGCCTACGCCCTGGATCTCGCCGCCGTCTGGCCCCGGTTGTGGCTGGTCATCCCGGACGCGGCGCGGACGGAGCTGTCGGCCGCCCATGACGGGTACGCCGCCACCGGGCGCCTGACGGGGTGGGCGGTGCTCTACGCGGTGCTCGGGGTGTGGTGGTGGCCGGCGGTGCCGGTCGCCGTCGTGGTCGCGGTGACCGCCGCGGTCCGGGCCCGCGCGGCCACCGTGGCGCTGGCGGATCTGACCGAGGCAGCCGTCGATCTCTACGCCAAGGACCTGGCCAGGGAGCTCGGCATCACGGTGGACCGGTTCACCCGGGAACACGGCTTCGCGGTCACGTCCCTGCTGCGCAAGGACCACCTGGACCACCCGGCCGGTCCGTAGCGGCGGCGCCGGGCGCGGCGTTCAGATGCCGACGTGGACGTGCGAGGCCCAGAGGGAGGGTGTGTGGGGGAAGCGGTCGCGCAGGTCGCGGACCGCGGTGTGCAGGGCGCCGGCGAAGCCGTGGGGGTCGTCGTCGACGACGGCGTAGAAGGCGTCGGAGAGGCGTACGGACGTCGCGTCGTCGAGGGGCCACAGGGTCGCGACGACGTGACCGTAGCCGGCGAGGCGGAGGGCGGAGGCGAGGTGGATGGCCTCGTCGGCCAGGCGCGCGCTGCCCCGGGCGGTGGCGCAGGCGGCGAGGAAGGCCAGTTCGCCCTGGTGGAGCCGTAACCGGGCGATGTCGACGACCGTCAGCAGCCGGTGCCGGTGGTCGTGCAGCACGAGGTGCCCGGTGGAGGGCGCCACGATGCTGCTGACGGCGTGGCAGGCGAAGTGGACCCAGGTGTGGGCGGGCAGCGCGTCGAGCACCGCCCGGCGGGTGGCGGCGCGGCCGGCGAGGACGGTGGTGCCGGGGAAGCGCTTCCGCAGCAGGGCGGCCTCGGCCTCGGCGCCCGGGAGTTCGGGCGCCTCGCCGGGGGTGTGGCGCATGGCCACCACCAGCGGGCGGCGCGGCCCCGGGGCGGGTGCCGGGCCGCCGTCGGCGTCGTGGAAGAGGGAACGGAGGGTGGGGGTGTAGGAGCTGACGACGCGGTCCATCACCGTGGGCCGTCGGGGGTCGTTGTCGAGGTGACGGCCGGCCGCGTGCAGGGGGAGGAATCCGAGCAGTCCCGTCGGGACCCACCACAGCCGGGGCCACGGCCGCCCCGCGGGCGGCGGCGCGTCCAGTCCCAGCGCCGTGAGGACCGGTTCGGCGATGGCGTCCCACATCCAGGCCAGGGTCGCGTGGACGTCCCGCTGGGCCGCGTGGCGTTCGCCCAGTCCGGAGGCGTCGAGGCGTTCCAGCGCCTCCAGGAAGTCCGCGACGCGGTCCAGCACGATCTCGTCGGAGAGCAGGGGCAGCGGCACCACCAGGATGCCGTCGGGGGTGACCACGAGGGCGTCGCACCGGTGGGCGCTGACGTTGACCACGACGACCGGGCCCCGGGTGGTGCGGGCGAGCAGGTCGGCGACGGGCGTGGGTTCCAGGAAGTCCTCCAGGCCGGGTACGGCCCGGATCTCGCGGATCAGGTCGTCCCACGCGGCCGCGGCCCGTACCCGCCGCTCGGCGGTGCGGCGGGCCTCGGCGGCGGGGTCGCCCCGGTCGCCGGCCCAGTCCGCGAGGGGCATCCCCGCGACGGCGGGGCCGGGCGCCTCGCTGTGGTCAAGGTCGTCGCGCAGCCTGCGGAACCGGGCGGCCAGGCGCGGGGCCCGCTCCCGCAGGGCCGTCAGGTCGCCGCGCGTGTCCAGGGTCTGGGACAGCAGGACCGTGCGGCCCTGTTCGAGCCAGCGCAGCGCCTGTTCCGGCCGGCCGGCGTGCAGGGCGCAGGCGGCGGCGTCGGTGGCCAGTCCGGCGAGGTAGCCCACGCGGCGCTCGCGGTCGCTGCGGACGAGTCGGCGCGGGGCGACGCGCGGCGCCAGGTCGAAGGCCGCCTCGTAGGCGGTGCGGGCGAGCTCCCAGTCCCGCGCGCGGGCCGCGCACTCCCCCCAGCCGTAGGCCGCCATCAGCCGTGTCGCCACCGGGGCCTCGGCGCAGTCGTACGCCTCGCGCCACAGCCGGGTGGCCTCGCCTAGGGCCTCCCGGTCGGGTATCCCGAGCCGCCTGCCGAGGTCGTGACGCATCCGCAGCGCGTCGGCCAGACCGGAGAGGGCCACCGCGCGGACGGCGTACGGGCGCCCGGCGGCGGCCACGGCCCGGCGGCTCACCGTCACGGCCTCCTCCAGGAGCGCCGGGTCCCGGCCGTGCTCGTAGCCGCTGCGCAGCGTGTCGGCGAGGGTCGTCAGGGCCGCGGTCCGCACGTGCGGCGGCTGGGTCTCGTCCTTGACGACACGGCGGGCGGTGCGCACCGCCTCGTCCAGGGCCGCCGGGTCGTCGTCGCGCCAGTAGCGCATGTGCAGGGCGGTGCAGAGCAGGAACAGCGCCTGCGGGTGGGGCGGGACGCCGGGGCCGGGGTCGGCGACGCGGCGGAACGCGTCGGTGGCCTCATCCAGAGGTGCGGCCTCGTCGGTCGCTTCGTGCAGCGTCCACAGGGCCAGTCCGAGGTTGCCGAGCCGGCGCGTCCACAGGGGGTGACCGGCGGGGGTGCGGTCCATGACCCGGCGCTGGAGCTCGACGGCCTCGTCGAGCGCGGCCCGCTCGCCGGTGTGGACATAGCGGCGTTGCAGCGCGATGGCGAGGTTGGAGACGTACTTCTGGTCGTCGTGCTCGATGTTCATCGTGGGGCCGCGGCCGCGGCGGGGTACGGGCCCGCCCCGCAGCGCCCGGCGGCAGACGTCGATCGCCTCGTCCAGGACGTCCAGGTCGCCGCCGACGCCGTAGCGCGCGATCAACGCGCCGCCGAGGTTGCTCAGGATCGCGGCGGCCTCCGGGGCGTCCTCGCCGGGCACGCGGTCGAGCGCGTCGCGCAGGATGCCGACGGCCCGGGCGATGTCCGCCTCGTCGCCGGTGTTCTCGCCCCGGATGCGCAGGGCACCGCCCAGATTCGCCATGTTCAGCCGCTTGGTGGGGTCGTCGTCGGAGGTGGCCCGCACCACCTCCTCGAACAGGGCGATGGCCTCGTCCAGCGCCTCCGGGCCCGCCCGGTGGTGCTCGTGGGAGATCTGGAGTACGCAGCCGAGGGCGCTCAGGGGCACGGTCCGGCCGGGGTCGTCCGCGGGCGCCGCGGCCAGCCCCTGCCGGCAGGCGTCCACGCTCTCGCTCAGCACCTCGGGGTCGGCACGCATCTGGGCGAGGACGCCCAGGGCGATGCCGAGGTTGGTCACCATCTTCCAGTGCCCGGGGTCGTCGTGCGGGGTGCGCTCGACGATGCGGCGGAACTGGTCGACGGCCCTGCGCATCATGTCCGGGTCGGCCCGTTCCTGCGCCAGGGCGGCCAGGGCCATGCCCCGTCCGAGCCACCAGCCCCGGCGGGCACGCCCCGCCGGCCGCCTCCGGGCGTCGCCCGCCCGCTCGTCACCGTGCGACAACGCCATGGAGACCGCCCCCTCCATCCCCCGTGGACCGCCTTCCGGGAGTGTAGGACCGGGGGGCTGGTTCCGGCCAGGGTGACGGATACGTGCCGTCAGGGCGCCGTCGCTACGCGCGAGGTCGCTTCTCTCCCTCGCGGGGCGCCTTGAGCTTCGCCCACACCCGTTCCAGGGCCTCGATGTCCGCGTCGTCGAGCCGGTCGTCGAACGCTTCCGCCAGCGCGGCCCTGCGGGTGGCGTCGGCCTCGGCGAACGCGCCGCGCCCGGCGTCGGTGAGGGCGACGCGCACGGAGCGGGCATCGGTCGGGGCCGTCTCGCGGGCCACCAGGCCGCGCCCGTGGAGCGCGTCGACCACGCGGGAGACCTGGCTGCGGCTGAGCAGTGTCTTGGCGCCCAGGTCGGAAGCGGCCACCGGCTCGTCCTGTCCGTGCAGCCAGAGCATCACCTCGAACCAGGACAGCGGCAGGCCGTGCGCCCGCGTCAGCGCCTGGTCGACCCGGGCGCTGAGGGTGGTGCCGGCCCACACCAGGCCGTAGAAGGCGTGGTCACGGGTGGAGAGCTCCCCCAGGGTCAGGTCGGTGCGCGTACGGGCCATGCCGGTCAGCCTACCGGGTTTGCGTGTACGTACACACAACAAGCTAATGTGTGTACACACACAAATCAGGAGTGGATCATCCACCCGGAGACGCGAGGCCCCATGAACACCCCCAGAACCGTTGTCATCACCGGCACTTCCTCCGGCATCGGCCTCGCCGCGGCCGTGGCGGCGGCCCGGGCGGGCTGGCGCACCATCGCCACCATGCGGGACACCGGCCGCGCCGACGCCCTGCTCCAGGCGGCCGCCGAGGCGGACGTCGCCGGGCTCGTCCAGGTCAAGGCCCTCGACGTGACCGACCCCGCCTCCGTCGCCGCGTGCCTGGACGAGGTGCTCGCCGAGCACGGCCGCCTCGACGCCGTGGTCAACAACGCGGGCGCCGGGCACGTGGGCACCATCGAGCAGGACGGCATGGAGCCGGTACGGGCGGCGATGGAGGTCAACTACTTCGGCGTCGTCGAGGTCACCCGCGCGGCCCTCCCCCACCTGCGTGCCACGCGCGGCCGTCTCGTCACCGTCACCAGCGTCGGCGGCGTGGTCGGCCAGCCCTTCAACGAGGCCTATTGCGCCGCCAAGTTCGCCGTCGAAGGCTTCATGGAATCCCTCGCCCCGGTCGCGGCCACCGTCGGCGTCCATGTCACCGTGGTCGAACCGGGCGCCGTGGCCAGCGAGTTCGTCGCGAGCCAGCGGCTCGACATCCCCGCCCTGCTCGACGCCGCCGGACCGTACGCCCCGGCGCTCCAGGGGTACATCGACCGTACGCGAACGGCGTTCGCGAGTGCGCAGAGCGCCGCCGAGGCGGCGGCGTCCGTCATCGACGTGCTCACCGCCGAGCACCCGCCCCCGCGCGTGCAGACCTCCGACCGGGCACGCGACTTCGTGGCCACCAAGCTCGGCGACCTGGACGGGGCGAGGGTGCGGGAGATGACCGGGGGCTGGGTGCGCTGATCCGGGGAGGCGGGGCCGGTCACGCGGCGCGGGTGACGGCGGCAGCGGCCAGGTGGTGGAGGGCGGCGGTGACGGCCGGGGGGAACGGCGCGCGCTCCAGCGCGCGCACGGCCTCTTCGTGCCGGGCACGGATCATCTCCTCGACCTCCTCGCGTGCGCCGGTCGCCGTGATCACGGCCCGGGCCCGGGCGGCCTCCTCGTCGTCCAGCGCCGGGTTGCCCAGCAGCGCCCGCAGCGTGGTGCGCTGGGCGGCGTCGGCACACCGCAGCGCGAGGGCGGTCAGCACGGTGTGCTTGCCGTCGCGAAGGTCGTCGAGGACCGGCTTGCCGGTCTCCCGGGACGCGCCGAACACGGCGAGGAGGTCGTCCCTCAGCTGGAAGGCCTCCCCCAGCGGCAGCCCGTACGCGCTCAGCGCCTCCCGTACGGCCCCGGGCGCGCCGGCCAGGGCGGCCCCGACGCGCAGGGGCCGCTCGACGGTGTAGGTGGCGGTCTTGTAGCGGGCGATCCGCAGGGCCCGTTCGACGTCGTCGGTGGGGCGGCCCGCCGCGGTGACGTCCAGGTACTGGCCGTACATCGCCTCCCGGCGCATGGCCCCGATCAGCGGCAGCACCTCCGCCAGCCGGTCCGGCGCCACCCGGGCACCGTGGAGGAGTTCGTCGGAGAGGACCAGGGCCAGGTCCCCGGCCAGGATCGCGGCGGCGGTCCCGAGCCGCTCGGCCGCCGCGGGATCGCGCCCCTCCCCCAGGCGGGCGGCGAGGAGGCGGTGGAGGGCGGGGCCGCCGCGGCGGGTGGCGGAGGCGTCCATGATGTCGTCGTGGATGAGGGCGCAGGCGTGGAACAGTTCCAGGGACGCCGCGACGTCGACGACCGCGTCCTCGTCCCCGCCTCCGCCGGCCGCCCGCCAGCCCACGACGCACAGCACCGGCCGGACCCGCTTCCCGCCGGAGAGCAGGAAGTCCCGCAGGGGACGGGTTATCCCGTCGGGAACCGGACCGCGGCCGGCGTCCGCCCCGGTGTCGCTCTCGGCACCCGTGACGCGGCCCGGATCCGTCGCGTCCAGGAACGCGGCCAGGCGGCCGTCGACCACCCGCCGGACGGCGGCCAGATCCTCGCCGGCGCCGGTCACCTCGGCCCTCCTTCCGCCGGGGCCTCTCGCTCACAGGGTGCGCCGCATCGCGGCGCGGCGCATGCCGGGGCGGTACGCCGCCGGTCGGTCCTCGCCCGTCCCCGCCCATCCCCGCCCGATCCAGCCCCTCTATGCACCGGTTTCGACCATCTCTGATCAGAACTCGGGATCACTTAGGTAGCGAGTGGGTCACAGTGTTACCGACGGTATGGCCAAGCAGGGAGCGGGTTACCTAACGTAACGCGGGCTTGACGGCGGCCACCGGAACACGGCCGCCGTCCGTCACGTCCCCCAGCAGAGAGAAGACACAGTGAAGCTCCGCCAGATCCGCACCGCCGCCATATCCGGGTTCGCCGTCGTCGCCCTGGGAGCGACCGTCGTCGGCTGCGGCAGCGGGTCGGACGAGCGGAGCTCAGCCTCCGAGTCGGACACGTCGGCCACCATCGACGACAGCCGCGCCGCCGTGAAGGACGTGGAGGTCTCCGACTGCGCCTACGCCGACAAGAAGGGCGTCACCGCCAAGGTGAACGTCGCCAACGGCAGCGCGACGGCGACCTACAGCTACGAGGTCACCGTGAAGTTCGCCGCCCCGGACGGCACCGCCCTGGAGCCGCAGACCGCCAGGATGCTCTTCGTCCGGCCCGGCCGCGGCGACACCCACGACCTCGCCACCCCATACACCCCGAAGGCGGGCGCCGCCACCTCCGGCGTCAAGTGCCAGGTCGACAAGGTCGTGCGCACCACCGGCTGAGCGAAGCCCCTGCCACGGCCGGCGCGCCGCCCCCCTCCCGTGGTCGGCGCGCCGGCCGTCGCCGCCTGACGCCATGGACTCCGCCCCAGGGCGTCAGGGCGCGAAGCGCACCCGCAGGGATTCGGGGCCGCAGATGCCGAGGCCGGTGCGCCAGGGCGGGTGGCCGGACAGGGACGGCGGCCCCAGGCGCCGGGTCAGGGCGACGAGGGCCTCGGCGAGTTCCGCGCGGGCGGCGGCCGCGCCGAGACAGAAGTGCGGGCCCGCCCCGAAGACCAGGGGTGGCGCCTCGCGCGTGGCCGTGATGTCGAACGTGTCCGCGTCGCGGAAGGTCCGGCGGTCGCGGTGCGCCGACTTCACGCCGAGGACGACCATGGTGCCGGCCTCGATGCGCAGCCCTCGGTACGTGAAGTCCTCGCGCGCCGTGCGGTAGGCGGCGGTGACCGCCGGGCACCACCGCATCAGCTCCTCCACGGCCCGCGGGGCGAGCTCCGGGCGGTCCCGGAGCAGGGACCACTGGCCGGGGTGGGCGGCGAAGGCGACCAGGGACTGCCCGAGCTGGTGGCTGGTGGTGTCGTGTGCGGCGAACACGATCGACACGACGAGGCCGCGCAGTTCGGCGGCGCTGATGGAGGAGTCGTCGCGCCGGGCGCGGACGAGGTGGGCGAGGAGGTCGTCGCCGTCCCCGGGGCTGTCCTCACGGGCCCGGATCAGCCCGTCCACGTACGCGTGGAGGCCCTCGACGGCGGCGTCGAGCCGGGGCAGCGCGTCCGGCCGCTGGAGCAGCGAGTAGACCAGGCCGATGTCGGTGCTCCAGCGGTGGAAGAGGTCGTAGTCCTCGACCGGGACCCCGAGCAGCCGGCACATGACCCGTACGGGGAGGGGGTCGGCGAACGCCTCGACGAAGTCGGTCTCCCGGTCCCCGTCCAGGCCGTCCGCGAGCGACGCGGCGGTTTTCCGGATGAAGGGGCGCAGGTCGTCGATGACGGCCGGGGTGAACGCCTTGTGCACCAGCCGGCGCAGGCGGGCGTGGTCCGGTCCGTGCCGGTGCAGGATCACGGAGACGAACCAGTCGTACGTCGGGCCCGAGGTGATCCCGAGCCACTCCAGATATCCCCTGCCGTTCTGGGCCATGCGCGGATCGCGCAGCAACTCCTGCGTCTCGGGATAACCGAGGACGGCGATTCCCAGGGGAGTGCGCGCGCACCAGCTCCGTTCCCGGATCGCGGCCACGTCGCCGGAGCCGAGGTCGAATCCCGGAGCGGTGATGTCCAGGTCGGGGAGATCGGTGAGATCGGTGATGTCCGGCATTCCGCAACCCTTCCACAATCCCGGTGCGGAGCGTCTCTATGACGCTAACCGGCACGACGGAATGCCGAAAGGGGTGTGGAAGGATGAATTCACCGCGCGGGGAACGACGCACGGATTCAACCGTATTCCTGGACGGTATTCCTATCGGAAGTCCTGCCGGTATTCCTCCCGGTGGATCGCCCGCACCCCTTCTCCCGCTCGCGGCACAGTCGCCGCCGACGCCGCGAGGCGGGCGAGGGCGGCCGCGTCCGGGGTTCCCGTCCGCGCGCTGAACACGTGCACGATCAGGCCCGTCTCGCCGGGCGAGGCCGGCACGTGCAGCGTCTCGCAGTCCAGGTGCAGCAGGCCGGCCACCGGGTGCCGCAGCCGCTTGCTGCCCGCGCCGCACATCACCACCTCGCCCGTCTCCCACATCCGCCGGAAGTCGGCGCTGCGGTCGGACAGTTCGCCGATGAGCGCCGCCAGTTCCCGGTCGTCCGGGTAGCGCCCCGCGGAGACCCGCAGCTGGCCCACGGACTCCATCGCCCGGTCCTCCCACTCGGGGTGGATCACCCGGGAGGCGGGGTCGAGGAAGATGAACCTGGCCTGGTTGCGGTCGCGGCGGCCCGGATCGGCCAGGCCTCCGACCAGCTCGGCGCCCAGGACGTTCCACGCCACCGCGTCGAGGCGGTGGTCCGTGGCGAAGGCGGGCAGCCCGGCCAGGGAGTCCAGGATGCGCTGCAGCAGGGGGCTGACCCGGACGCTGGGCGCCGGCCCCTGCTTGGCGCAGGCCAGGGTGACGAGATGGGTGCGTTCCGCCGCGTCGAGGCCGAGCGCCCGGGCGAGCGCCTCGAGCACCTCGGGCGACGGCTGGGTGGCCCGGCCCTGTTCGAGGCGGACGTAGTAGTCCACGCTGATCCCGGCGAGCTGGGCCAACTCCTCGCGGCGCAGCCCGCGCACGCGCCGGCGGCGGCCGCCGTCGATCCCGACGCGCTCCGGCGCCACCCGTGCCCGGCGGGCGCGCAGGAAGCCGCCGAGCGCCCGCCCGGGGTCACCGAGCCCGTCGACGCGGCCGTCCGTGCCTCTGGTCTGCATCTGATCCGCACCGTCCATACGCCCAAGTATGGGTGGCCCCGCCAGTACCAGGATCACCGGTCCTCCGGTCGAACAGGGCACTGGCTGCCCGGTCGCTTCCGGGAGAACGTGGGCCCATGACCACAGCGATACCGCAGCAGCAGAAGCAGTCCCCGCGGCCGGGGAAGGTCCTCGTCGTCAGCGCCCACCCGGAACCCCGTTCGCTCACCGCCTCCCTCACCGCCTTCGCCACCGAGCACCTGCGCGCGGCGGGGCACGAGGTGCGGGTGTCCGATCTCTACGCGATGAAGTGGAAGGCGACGCTGGACGCCGACGACTTCCCGGACCTCTCCGGGGAGCGCCTCGACGTGATGAACGCCTCGCAGCGGGCCACGGAGGCGGGCCGGCTCGCGCCGGATGTCGCGGCGGAGCAGGAGAAGGTGCTCTGGGCGGACGCCGTGGTCCTGCAGTTCCCCGTGTGGTGGTTCTCGGCGCCCGCGATCCTGAAGGGCTGGATCGAGCGGGTCTTCACCGCGGGCTTCGCCTACGGCCCGGCGGTTCCCCCGCCGTACAGCGAGGGCGCCCTCGGGGGGCGCCGGGCGCTGCTGTCGGTCACGGCCGGCGCCCGGGGGACGGCGTTCTCCGACCGGGGCATCCACGGAGACCTGTCCCATGTCCTCCGGCCCCTCCAGCACGGCCTGTTCTGGTTCAGCGGCATCGCACCACTCGAACCGTTCGCGCTCTACGACGTGCACGGCATGTCCGAGGAGCGGTTCGAGGAGGCGAAGCGCGCCTACGCGCGCCGGCTCGACGGGCTCTTCACCGACGAACCGGTCCCGTTCCGCACCCTCACCGGCGGCGACTACGACCACGACATGCGGCTCCTGCCGGGCGTCGAGGCCCCGGGAACGACGGGTCCGGACCTTCACGTCCGTCCGCGCGACTGACCGGCGGTCGGAGCGCCTTTCCCCGTTCCATTATAGGGCATCAGAAATGAATTGTCCATTTTCATGGAATTCCCCCGTTCCGGCTTGATTCGACCTCAAGTCCGGGTGTACTTCCTTGTTCTGTCGGTCTCTCGGCCGAGGAAAGCCGGAGATATCCGAGGCGATGGGGGAATCAGTGAGCGAGGAAATGGCCGTGAACGTCGGTCCGTCCGGGATCGACATGGCGTACGAGCGTTTCGGTGACCACGACGCACCACCCGTGCTGCTGGTGATGGGGGTCGCCATGCAGATGATCGCGTGGCCCGACGGCTTCTGCGAGGCGCTCGCCGGTCACGGCGTGCAGGTGATCCGCTTCGACAACCGCGACTGCGGCCTGTCGTCGCACTTCCCCGACGCGCCGGCCCCCGACATCCAGGCGGCTCTCGCCGGCGACCTGTCCTCCGCGGCCTACACCCTGTCGGACATGGCGGCCGACACGGTCGGACTGCTCGACGCGCTCGGCCTGGACAGCGCGCACGTCGTCGGCGCCTCGATGGGCGGCGCCATCGGCCAGACGATGGCGCTCGAACACCGCGCCCGCGTCCGGTCGCTGACCTCCATGATGTCCTCGACCGGCGACCCGTCGGTGGGAAAGCCCGCGCCGGCGGCTCTCGCCGCCTTCGACGGGGCTCCGGTCACGTGCCGCCAGGACGCGATCGACCGGATGCTCAGGCTCTCCCGGGTGGTCCGCTCGCCCGGGTACGCGCCCGACGAGGCCGCGCTGGCGGAGCGCACCGGGCGTGCGTACGACCGGTCCTACGACCCGGTGGGCGTCGCCCGCCAGGCCGTGGCCTCCCTCGCCTCGGGAGACCGTACGGCCCGGCTCCGGTCGCTCGACGTGCCGGCGCTGGTGATCCACGGCGCCGACGACATGCTGTGCGACGTCAGCGGGGGCCGGGCCACGGCGGAGGCCGTCCCGGGCGCGGAGCTCGTCGTGCTCGACGGGGTGAGCCACGACCTGCCGCGGGCCGTATGGCCCGAGATCGTCGCCCGGATCGTGAAGCTGGTCCGGCGCGCCGAGGCGGCGTCCGCCGTCACGGTGCCGAGGGAGGTCTGAGCCCGGTCGTCAGACCAGGTTCTTCTCCAGCGCGGCGAGGTAGTTCCGCATGCAGTGGTCCCGTACGCCGTCGCTCGCGGGCGCGAACGCGTCGGCGGTCAGGCCCTTGGCCCGGTCGGCCAGGCCGCCGAAGTACGACATCGACTCGTGGACCTTGCCGCCGGAGTCGATGTAGCGCAGCGTCTCGACGTGGGTGAAGGCGGGCTCCGGCGGCAGCTGCGGTACGACGTCGTTGTTGTTCACGAAACGGAACAGCCGCTGTTTGAAGCCCTTGTTGCACGCGGACGCGAGGAGGTGGTCGCAGGTGCGGGGCTGGCCGAAGGTGACGACGCCGTCGGCCAGCAGGCGGGGCTCCTCCAGGTACAGGCGCGCCCCGGCGAGCATGGCCAGCGCGCCGCCCAGGCTGTGGCCGGTGAACCACAGGCTCTGCCTGTTCGTGCGGAGCTCCTTCAGCGCGTCCCGCACGGCCGGGTAGACGGCCTCCAGCGCCTCCGCGAAGCCGTAGTGGACGTAGCCGATCTTCGCCGGGCCCGGCCAGGGCGGTGTGCTCGCGTCCGAGAGCCAGTCACGGATCTGTGCCGGTTCCGTGCCCCGGAACGCGGTGACGATCATGTGGTCGCTGGCCATGGTGAACGCCTGGGTGTCCTCCAGCGGGAACGGCGGCGTGAACCGGGTGTGGTGGTGCCGTACCGTGCCGAAGCCCCAGCGCCGGGCCTGCTCCTCGATGGTGGCCTCGTCCTTGTAGGCGAGGTCGGCCGCCTTGGCCAGCCCGTAGGCGTGGGCGAGGCTGTAGGACCGGGCGTGGTGGTCGATCGCGGTGGGTACGGGCACGGGGCACTCCCTCACAGGGGTGGGCGGCATGGACGCAGAGACTCGTAGCCGGAAGCCCCTCGGCCCAAAGGGATCGCGCGGGACCTTCACCCGAAAGGCCGCACCGGCCGTGGTCCTCCAGGGTGCGGCGAGCGGGCCCGGCCCGGACCGGCCCGTTTCCGCCGACTTCGCCGGGGCCCGCGCCGCGGCCCGCCTAGGCTGGGCCGGTGAGCAAGATCTACGCGGGTGCGCGGCTGCGGAGACTGCGCGAGGAACGGCGGCTGAGCCAGGCCGAGTTCGCGCGCGTCCTCGGCATGTCGCCCAGCTACCTCAACCAGATGGAGCACGACTCCCGGCCGCTGACCGTCCCCGTCCTGCTGCGTCTGACCGAGGCGTTCGGCGTGGACCCGGCGTTCTTCTCCGAGCACGACACCGCCAGGGTCCTGGCCGATCTGCGCGAGGCGCTGGCCGACGAGATCGCGGCGGCGCGGGTGTCCGCCGCCGACCTATCGGAACTCGCCGCGCGGCTGCCCGCGGTCGCCTCCGTCCTGCTGGACCTGGGCCGCCGCAACCAGGCCCTCGCCGAGCACCTGGCCGAGGCCGCGGACGGCCGCGCCACCGCGGCCCGCCCGGACGCGCCGCGCCCTCCCCACGAGGAGGTCCGCGAGTTCTTCTACCGGCGGCAGAACTACCTCCACGACCTCGACCTCGCCGCCGAGGAGCTGGCGTCCGGCCTCGGCGTCCGCCCCGGCGGCGTACAGACCGCGCTGTCCGCGCGGCTCGCCGACGAGCACGGCGTACGGCTGACCACCGGCTCCGACCGCCTCCACCACTACGACCCGGCGCGCCGCGTCCTGCACCTGTCCGGCCGGCTGCGGCCCGGCCAGCGGGCCTTCCGCACGGCCACGCAGCTGGCCCTGCTGGAGTTCGGGCCACGGCTGTCGGACCTCGCCGCCGAGGACCACCCGGAGGGCTCCGCCGCCTGGTCCCTCACGCGCATCGGCATCGCCAACTACGTGGCGGCCGCGCTGATCCTGCCGTACCGCGCCTTCCACACGGCGGCCGAGGAGATGCGCTACGACATCGAGCGGCTGACCGACCACTTCGGGGTCGGCTACGAGACGGTCTGCCACCGGCTGAGCACCTTGCAGCGGCCGCGGCTGCGCGGGGTGCCGTTCTCGTTCGTCCGCGTCGACCGCGCCGGGAACATGTCCAAGCGGCAGTCCGCGACCGGCTTCCACTTCTCGCGCGCCGGCGGCACCTGCCCGCTGTGGAACGTCTACGAGGCCTTCGCCGCGCCCGGCCGCGTCCACGTCCAGATCGCCGCCATGCCCGACGGGCAGCGCCACCTGTGGACGGCGCGCACGGTCACGCGGCAGCGCGGCGGCTGGGGGGAACCGGCGAAGACGTTCGCCATCGGCCTGGGCTGCGAGATCCGGCACGCCGGCCGGCTCGTCTACTCCGACGGCCTCGACCTGGGCAACGCGGCCGCCGCCACACCGATCGGCATGGGCTGCCGGGTGTGCGAGCGCGTCGACTGCCCGCAGCGGGCCGTACCGCCGCTGGGCAGGCCCCTGGCCATCGACGAGAACAGCAGCACGTTCGTGCCGTATCCGGTGGCGGACCCGGGTCCGTGAGCCCCCGACGGCCGCGTCCACGGCCGCCTCGGCGACCATGGCATCGAGAAGATCGCCCGCGATCCGCGGGCACCCGCGTCCTGGAAGGAACGAACGAGCGCCGATGACCACCACCACCGACGACGAACACGTCCTGCTGCGCACGGAGGGCCACGCGGCGTACCTCACCCTCAACCGGCCCCGGGCCCTCAACGCCCTCACCCACGCCATGGTCCGCCGCATCGACGAGGCCCTGGCCGAGTGGGAGAAGGACCCCGCCGTCGAGACCGTGGTCATCACGGGCGCGGGTGAACGCGGGCTGTGCGCGGGCGGCGACATCCGCTCCATCCACGACGACGCCCGGGCCGGCGGCACCGCCTCCGCCGGGTTCTGGCGGGACGAGTACCGGCTCAACGCCCTGATCTCCCACTACCCCAAGCCCTATGTCGCCGTCATGGACGGCATCGTGATGGGCGGCGGCGTCGGCGTCTCCGCCCACGGCGGCGTACGGATCGTCACCGAACGCTCCCGCGTCGCCATGCCCGAGACCGGCATCGGCTTCGTCCCCGACGTCGGCGGCACCTACCTGCTCGGCCTCGCGCCCGGCGGGCTCGGCACCCACCTGGCGCTGACCGGCGCGGCCGTCGGCGCCGCCGACGCCCTGCTGTGCGGGCTCGCCGACCACCACGTCCCCTCCGAGCGCCTCCCCCGCCTGCTGGACGATCTCGCCCACACGCCCGTGCACGACGTGCTCGCCCGCCACGCGGCCGAGGCGCCGCCCGGCGAGCTCGCCGCCCACCGGGAGTGGATCGACCACTGCTACGCGGCGGACACCGTCGAGGAGATCGTGGACCGGCTGCTCGGCCATGGCCACCCGGCCGCCGCGGACGCCGCCACGACGCTGCTGGCCAAGTCCCCGACCTCGCTGAAGGTCACCCTCGCCGCGCTGCGCCGCGCGCGCGGACTCGGCACCCTGGAACGGGTCCTGGAACAGGAGTACCGCGTCTCCTGCGCCGCCCTGTCCACCCCCGACCTGGTCGAGGGCATCCGCGCCCAGGTGATCGACAAGGACCGTGACCCGCGCTGGTCCCCCGCCACGCTCGCGGAGGTCACCGACGCGGACGTGGAACGCTTCTTCGCCCCGCTCGGCGCGCGCGAACTGCGCCTCGACGGCGGCGGATCGTTCACCGCCCGGTGAGCCCGGCGGCCGGGGCCGGGCCGGGCCGGGCCGGGCCGGGTCGGGTCGGGCGACGGGCGACGGTCAACAGGCACACTGGGAGGCGTCCCCGGCCCCGGCCGTCAACTTCCTTCTGGAGGGCCGCACATGAGCGACGAACGTCCCACCCCTTTCGTCACCTACGCCACGGCGATCCTCGACGTCCTGGCGCGCACGCCCGACCGTCCCGTCCTGACCGCCGCCGACGGCCGGGAGGTCACCGCCGGCGAGCTGTGCGACGGCACCCACCGCCTGGCCCGGGAGCTGGCCGAGCGGGGCACCGGACGCGGCGCGACCGTCTGCCTCCTCACCGGCAACACCCCCGAGGCCCTCGTCGCCCGCTGGGCGTCCCATCTCGCCGGCGCCCGCGTGGTCCACCTCTACGAGGGCATGGCCCCCGCCGTCCTCGCCCGCATCATGGACACCGTCGACGCCACCCATCTGCTGATCGACGCCACCCGCCACACGGCCGCCGGGGAACTGCTCGCCCTCGCCGAGGTCCCCACCGTGCTCCCACTGGGCCCGGGCCCGTTCGGCGAGGACGTCCTGTCGGCCGCCGCACGCCGCGACCCCGTGCCGTTCGCGTCCACCGCCGGCCCGGACGACGACCTGTCCATCGGGTTCACGGGCGGCACCACCGGCGTCCCCAAGGGCGTCCCCTCGACCCACGGCCCGTACAGCGTCGGGCTCCAGTACCCGCTCGCCGACGCCGGCGACCCGGCCCGCTACCTCGCCTGCACCCCGCTCGCCCGGCTCTCCGGGCCCCTCGCCGACAAGACCCTGCTGCAGGGCGGATCGGTCGTGCTGCGGCTCGCCTTCGACCCCGGCGACGTCCTCGCCACCATCGAGCGGGAGCGCGTCACCCACACCTGGCTCCTGCCGCCCCTGCTCCACCGGCTGCTCGACCACCCCGCCCTCGCCCGCACGGACCTGTCGAGCCTCACCCGGATCACCTACGGCGGCTCCCCCGCCCCGGCCGCCCGGCTGCGTCGGGCGATCGAGGTGTTCGGCCCGATCCTCTACGGCTGGTACGGCCAGTCGGAGTTGCCCGGCATCGCCGAGGCCCGGCCGGAGGAGCACTCGGTGACCGGTCGCGACGGCCGGATCACCACCGGCCGCCCGGTGCCCTGGGTCGAGGTCGCCATCCGCGACAACGCCGGCCGTACCCTGCCGGCGGGCGAGCAGGGCGAGATCCAGGTCCGCTCCCCCGCCGTCATGCGCGGCTACTGGAAGCGCCCCGACCTCACCGCCGAGGTCCTGCGGGACGGCTGGCTGCGCACGGGGGACGTCGGCTATCTCGACGACGACGGCTACCTCTTCGTCGTCGACCGCCTCAAGGAGCTGATCATCGTGGTCGGTGGCCACGTCTACCCGACGGAGCTGGAGGAGCTGCTGCTCTCCCACCCCGCGATCGCCCGGTGCGCGGTCTTCGGCACCCGCGACGCCGACGCCGCCGAACACGTCCACGCCGCCGTCGTCCCCGCGCCCCGCCAGTCCCCGGACTTGGCCGGGATCCGCGCCTTCGTCACGGCCCACAAGGGCGCGATGTACGCGCCGGAGGCCCTCCACGTCCTGCCCGACATCCCCCTGACGTCGGCGGGCAAGCCGGACAAGACGCTGCTGCGGGCGAGGCTGGGCACATGACGTTCGTCCCCCCGCCCGTGGCGACGGGCGGGGGAACGAAGGTGCCTGTGCGACGAGCGGTGCTTACGGCGCCATCTCGTACGCGCCCGACAGCGCCTCGACGCGCTCCCAGACGCGGGCCGAACGGGCCTCGTCGACGACCGGGCGGCGGACCGCGCCCAGAGCCCAGGCCTGCTGCTCCTCGGTGGCCGAGTCCTTGCCGTGCAGCTCGACGGCGTGGGCGGAGAAGTCGCGGACGAGGACGGCGAACAGCTCGTCGAGGACGTCCTCCTCGAGGCCGGTCAGGCGCGCCTGCTCCAGGATCAGCTGGCCGTGCACGACGAGCGCGAACAACTGGCCGACGGCGAGGAGGAGGTCCAGGTCGCGGCTCTGCTCCTCGTCGGGGGCGGCGGTGGTGACGAACTCGCACAGCGCGTCGGCCTGCTCGCGGAAGCGGCCGACGTTGGGCACGTGGCCGTACGCGTCGTAGGCGCCGCGCCAGTCGTGGAAGCGGATGGAGCCGAGGCCCCGCGCCGGGCCCTGCTGGAAGAGGAACGCGTCGTCGGCCGCGTCGAGGCGGGTCGGCACGGGCGCGTACTCCGCGGGGTTCAGCAGGTGGTTGCCCATGAACTTGAGGATCAGCGCGAGGTTGACGTGGACCGTGCCCTCCAGCTTCGGCAGGCCCCGGATCTCGGTGGCGGCCTGCGCGAAGTAGGTGTCCTTCTCGAAGCCCTTGGCCGCGATGACGTCCCACATGAGGTCGATGACCTTCTCGCCCTCGGTCGTCACCTTCATCTTCGTCATGGGGTTGAAGAGGAGGTAGCGGCGGTCGTCGGGGCCGGCGGTGCGGAAGTAGTCGACGGCGCGGTCGCTGAAGAGCTTCATGCCGACGAGACGGACGTAGGCGTCGGTCAGCTCGCGGCGCACGTGCGGGAAGGCGGTCACGGGACGGCCGTAGAGGATGCGGTTGTGCGCGTGGGTGACGGCCTCGTACATCGCGTGCTCGCAGATGCCGATCGCGCCGGTGCAGAGGTTGAACTTGCCGACGTTGACGGTGTTGAGGGCGGCGTCGAAGGCGGCGCGGCCGGTGTGGAGGATGTCCTCGGCCGCGACCGGGTAGCCCTCCAGCCGGAACTCGCTGACGTACTTCGAGGAGTCGACGACGTTCTTGACGAGGTGGTACGCCTCGTGGCGGCTGTCGGCGGCGAAGAAGACGTAGCCGTCGGGGCCCTCGACGTCGGTACGGCGCCCGAAGACGGAGACGAGGCCCGCGGCGTTGCCGTTGCCGATGTAGTACTTGGAGCCGGTGGCCCGGAAGCCGCCCTCGCCGTCGGGCTCCAGCAGCATGTCGGTCGAGTAGATGTCGGCGCCGTGGGTCTTCTCCGACAGGCCGAAGGCGAACACCTCGCCCTGGTCGAGGAGTTCGGCGGCGCGGGCGCGTGCGGCGGCGTTGTCGCTCTGCCAGACCGGGCCGAGGCCGAGGATGGTGACCTGCCAGGCGTACCAGTAGTCGAGCCCGTAGAAGCCGAATATCTCGTTGAGGGCGGCGATCCGGGCGGTGTCCCAGCGCTTGTCCTCCGCGCCACCGGCGGCGGAGGCGGGGGTCAGGAAGGTGGCGAACAGCCCTTCCTTGGCGGAGAAGGCGAGGAAATCCGCCAGCCAGGCGCGGGAGCGGTAGTCCTCGATCAGCTTGCGCTTGCCGCGCTCCTCGAACCAGTCGACGGTGGCGCGCAGCAGCCGGCGGGTCTCGGGGTCGAAGTGCGCCGGGTCGTAGGTGCGCGGGTTGAAGAGAAGCGGGTCGGCCATGGGTGTTCGCCTTCCGGTTCGGGTCGGGGGGTGAAGGGGTTCGGTGTCGGTGGGGCCCGGGTCAGGGGCCGGGTCAGGAGCCGGGGTGCTCGCCGGCCGGCGATCCGGCGGTCCGCGCCTCCTGGATGCGCTGGAGGGTGGCGAGGACGTCGTCGAGCCAGGCGAGCGTCATCCGCTCGTACGCGATGCCGCCGCGCAGCACGACGTGCTGGAGCTCCCGGCCGGCGTCGGTGGCGTCGAACGCCGGCGCCTCGGGTCCGGTGAAGTCGCGCAGCTCCCCCGCGAGGTAGTGCGTCAGCCGTTCGGAGTGCGCCTGGTGGTACCGCTCGACCTGGCGGATGAGCGCGGCCGGGTCGTCGAAGGCGGCACCCCTGATCTTCACCGCGAGGTCGTGCCGGACGCTCTCGGGCTCGATCGGCTCGTGCAGCCACGCGGAGAGGGCGGCCCGGCCGGGAGCGGCGACAGAGTAGTGCTTCTTATCCGGTTTGCCCTGCTGTGCCACCTCGCGGACCTCGATCCAGCCGTCGGCCTCCATCCGCTTGAGGACGCGGTAGATCTGCTGGTGGGTGGCGGTCCAGAAGTAGCCGATGGACCGCTCGAACCGCCGGGCCAGCTCATAGCCGGAACCCGGCTTCTCCAGCAGGGAGACGAGGATCGCGTGGTCGAGCGCCATACGCCGGATCCTGCTATGCAACTCGTTTCATAGGCAAGAACCCCCACCCGGGATGAGACGCGGCTCACGCCGCCGGGCGGCACGTCGTCAGCGGGCGGGGCGCAGATCGGCGACGAGCCGGAAGCGCTGGAGGAGGACGCGCGTGGAGTCGTCCACGGTGAAGTCGGGGTCGCCCATCGCGTCCCGCATCTCGTCGCCGTGCCAGAACCGCTCGTGCACCTCACGCCACTCGGCGACCGTGGTGCAGCCCTCGCCCTCGTCCACGGCGTGCGCGAGGTCGACGTCCGCCAGCGGGACGACCCGGACGTCGGACAGCTCGATGACGGCCACGGGCTGGTCGTCCGAGTCGACCACCACGGACCGCCGCCCGGGCTCGGGCAGCGCCTCCCGCTCGCGCTCGTACTCGTCGACCAGCCCGGTCGTGGTCGTCTTGGAGCCGTCCAGGATCGCGGCCACGAGCTGATCGCGCAGCGGACCGGGGAAGGCGAATTCGGCCGTGGGGAGGGTGCCGATGTCGAGGGAGGAGGAATCTCCGGGGGAATCGTCGAGGACCATGCGGCAACGCTACGACCGGCCGCCGCGCTCCGCCGCGCATTTACGGGCGGGGCCCCGGCCCCCTCCGGCCTGGGAGACTCACCGTATGAACGACACGATCGCGGGCGCCCTGGAGCGTCTCGCCGCTCATCGGCGGGGGTTCGACGCCGTCTGCGAGGCCTATTTCGACTCGCTGGCGCGGAACCTCGACACCCCGCCGCTCAGCCGTTTCACCCCGCGCTGTCTGGACCTCCTGCGGGACCACACGCTGCGCGGCGGCAAGCGGCTGCGCGTCGCGCTGCTCCACGAGGCGGCCGGGCTGGTGTCCGCCGAGCCCGTTCCGGGGCTGGCGGAGGCCGCGTTGAGCATCGAGCTGTTCCAGACGCACGCGCTGATCCACGACGACATCATCGACGACTCGGCCACGCGCCGCGGCGCACCGTCGACGTACTACGCCTACCGCGCGGAGTTCCCCGGGGCCGAGCGGACCGCGCTGGGGCTGGCGATCCTGGCGGGCGACCTGGCCGCCTTCCTCTCCGTACGGGTCCTGCTCGACGCCGAGCTGCCGGCCGGCGTGAAGCAGGCCCTGCTGGACGCCCAGCTGAGCGCGAGCACCGACACGGTCACGGGCCAGATCACCGATCTGGAGCGGGACTTCGAGGACCTGCCGAGCGAGGAGCTCCTGCACTGCGTCACCGAGTACAAGTCCACCCGCTATTCCATCCTCGCCCCGCTGCGGATGGGGCTCCTGGCCGCCGGCGAGGACCTCTCCGGACATGACGCGCGGCTGCGCCGGTACGCGACCCTCGTCGGCATCGGCGGGCAGATGCGCGACGACCACCTCGACCTCTTCGGCGACGAGGCGGTCACGGGCAAGCCCTCCGGGTCCGACCTGCGCTCGGGGCGGCGCGGCTACGCGATCCGCGCCGTCCTGGCGGCGACCGAGGGCGCGGAGCGGGAGCTGGTCGAGTCCGCGCTGGCCGATCCGTCCTGCCCGCCGGACATGGTCGAGCGGGTCCGCGCCGTGGCGCGCCGGCACGGTGTCGACGAGCGGCTGCGCGCCGGCATCCTGCGCACGGCGGAGGCGGCCGGCGCCGAGGCCGCCGGCTGGCGGCCGTACTGGCGGGAGGAGGCCGTGGCCTTCTTCGAGCACTTCCCCCTGGCCCTGGCCGGAATGGGCTGAGCCGCGCCGGCCCCGGACATCGTCTCCCCGCTGGTCGGGGGCCTGCGCGGACCCGGCCGGTATCGCCCCTTCGCACTGATGTTTTCCTCCCTCTTCGACCACCTTCGAAGCATGTGGCCGGATTCGGCGCAGCCGGGCCAGTCTGACGTCGGAGGCACCCACCGCCTCGTCGGACCGAGGGAAGGAAAACGCATGAGGACATATGGATCGCCCACCGGCGGGCCCGCCCGCCGAGGTCTCCGGATCGGTCTGGCCGCCTTCGCGGTGGCCGGAGCGCTGGCCTGCTCGGTGACCGCGCCGGCGAGCGCCGCAGCGCCCGCCAAGATCCAGGGTTGCGGGTGGAACGAGAGCCGGGGCGGCGAGCGCGCCTACTACGAGCACTGCGCCAACAACACCAACGTCTGGATCCAGGTCAAGCGCTTCCCGCGCGGCGACTACCACCGCTGCGTCGGGCCGGGCCGCACCAACCTGGACCTCGACGCGACCGGGGCCTGGTACGACAGCAACTACCGCGGCGGGCTCTGCTCCCACCCGGGTGACACCGGTCCCTGACCGGCACGCCCTTGAGGGCGCATCCGTCCCGGTGCCGCACGGCGGCACCGGGACGCCTTCGTGTGCCCGCCGGGACGGCCGGGCCCTACGGCAGCCGCTCCAGCAGCGTGCGGGCCGCGTCCAGCATCAGCCGGCACACCTGTTCCGGGTCGGCTCCGGCCAGCGGCTCCTGGCGTACGACGACGCGGGTGAGCCCGATGCCGAGCAGCCAGGCCAGGACGAGGGAGGCCCGTAGCTCGGCGTCGTCGGAGTCGGTGAGTCCGGCCAGCACGCCGGCGTACTCCTCGGTCAGCCGGCGGCTCGTCCGCGCGGCCTCGTCGTCCCCGCCGACCGAGCGCAGGAAGACCTCCAGCGAACGGTCCCCGGGCGGGGCCCCGGCGGGCGCCAGCAGATCCCGCAGGGCGGCCTCCAGCAGGGTCTCGGCCGGCGTCTCCCGCAGCCGGCGCCGCCCGTCCAGCGCCACGACCTCGCCGAACAGCGCGGTCTTCGAGCCGAAGTAGCGGAAGAGCAGGGCCTGGTTGACCCCGGCCCGGGCGGCGATCGCGCGCACCGTCGTCCTGTCGTAGCCGCGCTCGGCGAACAGCTCCGCCGCCGCCTCGATCAGGCTCTGGCGCGTGGCGTCGGCGTCACGGCGGCGCTCGGTCCCCCCGGACGCCATCTCTTCGGTCGTCATCCCGTTCCTCCTCCTCGGCGACCCGCTCGAAATCGCCTGGGAACAGGCGTCGTTGACGTCCTTCCTACCACGTCCTACGGTGATGTAAGCAGGTGCTTACATCACTTGCCGCACGGTGCGAGACTCCACTGCCCACGCGAGGGAACACGAGGTCCGGATGTCCACCTCCCACAGCGAGCCCACCGCCTACCCCTTCAACGAGGCCACCGGCCTGGAGCTGTCCGAGCAGTACGCCACCGCACGCGGCGACGCGGGCCTGCGGCGCGTCCGGCTGCCGTACGGCGAACCGGCCTGGCTCGTCACCCGCTACGCCGACGCCCGGTTCGTCCTCGGCGACCGGCGCTTCAGCCGCGCCGTGGGCGCCGCGCACGACGAGCCCCGCCAGTCGCCGGGCCAGAACAACAGCGGCATCCTCTCCATGGACCCGCCCGACCACACCCGGCTGCGCACCCTGGTCACCAAGGCCTTCACCGTCCAGCGGGTCGAGCGGCTGCGCCCCGACATCCGGGCCCTCTCCGAGAGCCTGCTGGACGATCTGATCGACGCCGGCCCGCCCGCCGACCTCGTCGAGTCCTACGCCCTGCCCATCCCCGTCTCCGTGATCTGCCGCCTGCTCGGGGTGCCCGAGGCCGACCGCCCCCTCTTCCGCAAGTGGAGCGACGACGCGCTGTCCACCAGCTCGCTCACCGCCGAGGAGGCCGACGCCAGCCGCGAGGAGCTGCGCGCGTACATGTCCGGGCTGATCGCCGACCACCGCGCCCGGCCCGCCGACGACCTGATGACCGCCCTGATCGAGGCCCGCGACAAGGCCGACCGCCTCTCCGAGGAGGAGCTGGTCGACCTGTGCGTGGGCGTCCTGGTCGCCGGCCACGAGACCACCGCCACCCAGATCCCCAACTTCGTGTGCACCCTCCTCGACCACCCGGACGAACTCGCCCGCCTGCGCGGGAATCCCGGTCTGATCCCCGCCGCCGTGGAGGAGCTGCTCCGCTTCGTCCCCCTGGGCATGGCCGCCGCCATGCCCCGCTACGCCACCGAGGACGTCGAGGTGGGCGGCACGCTCGTGCGCGAGGGCGAGCCGGTCCTCGTGTCCGTGGGCTCCGCCAACCGCGACACGCGGCGCTTCGACGCGCCCGAGGCCCTCGACCTCGGCCGCGGGACCAACCAGCACCTGGGGTTCGGGCACGGCGTCCACCACTGCCTCGGCGCACCCCTCGCCCGCGTCGAGCTCCAGGAGGCCCTGCGGGCCCTCGTCCTGCGCCTGCCGGGCCTCCATGTGGCCGGCGAGATCGTCTGGAAGACCCAGATGCTGGTGCGCGGACCGCGCTCGCTGCCGGTCGGGTGGTGAGCGATGGCCTGGAAGGTGACGGTGGACCGCACCCGGTGCATGGGCTCGGGCATGTGCACGGCCCTGGCCCCCACGTCGTTCACCCTGCACGACGACCGCTCCCGGCCCCTCGACGGCGACGCGACGACCCCTGACGAGACGGTGCTCGACGCGGCGGACTCCTGCCCGGCCGGAGCCATCACCGTGACGGAGGAGGGGCGTGTGATCGGCCCCCGGGACTGATCGGGACCGTACGCTGCCTCCGTACGCACCCTGACCCCTGACCCGGGCGGCACACGGCGGAGGACGGCACATGCGAGGCGGGCACGAGGACGGCGCCGGAAAGCTGTGCCTGGTCACAGGCGCCACCGGGTACATCGGAGGCCGGCTCGTGCCCGAACTCCTCGCCGCCGGTCACCGCGTGCGCTGCCTCGCCCGCTCCCCGGAGAAGCTGCGCGACCATCCGTGGGCGGACCGCGTCGAGGTGGTCCGGGGCGACGTGACCGACCCCGGCTCGCTGCGCGAAGCGCTGCGCGGCGTGGACGTGGCGTACTACCTCGTCCACGCCCTCGGCACCGGCGGATCGTTCGAGGAGACCGACCGCCGCGCCGCCCGGCTCTTCGCCGAGCGGGCCCGCGAGGCGGCCGTGGGGCGCCTCCTGTACCTCGGCGCCCTCACACCGGCCGGACAGCGGGAGGACGATCTCTCCCCTCACCTGCGCTCGCGCGCCGAGGTCGGCCGGATCCTGCTGGCCTCGGGGGTGCCCACGGCGGTCCTCCGGGCCGCCGTCGTCATCGGTTCCGGCTCGGCCTCGTACGAGATCCTGCGCTACCTGACCGAGCGTCTGCCGCTCATGGTCACGCCCAGCTGGGTGCGCACCCGGATCCAGCCGATCGCCGTCCGCGACGTCCTGCGCTACCTCGTCGCGGGCGCCACACTGCCACCCGAGGTCAACCGGGCCTTCGACATCGGCGGCCCGGACATCCTCACCTACCGCGACATGATGCGGTGCTACGCGACGGTCGCCGGACTGCCCCGGCGGCTGATCCTGCCCGTTCCCGTCCTGACCCCGCGCCTGTCCGGCCTGTGGATCGGCCTGGTCACCCCCGTACCCGGAAGCCTGGCCCGCCCACTGGCCGAGTCGCTGCGCCACGAGGTCGTCTGCCGCGACCACGACATCGCCCGCTACGTCCCCGACCCGCCGCAGGGCCTCATCGGCCTCGACGAGGCCCTCGCCCTGGCCCTGCGGCGCGTCAGGGAGGCCCAGGTGGCCACGCGCTGGTCGTCGGCCGCCGTGGCGGGCGCCCCCAGCGACCCGCTCCCCACCGACCCCGACTGGGCGGGCGGCAGCCTCTACACCGACTGCCGCGAAGAGACCGTGGACGTCCCGCCCGAGCGGCTGTGGCGGGTGATCGAGGGCATCGGCGGCGAGAACGGCTGGTACTCCTTCCCCCTCGCCTGGGCCGCCCGGGGGTGGCTCGACCGCCTCGTGGGTGGCGTCGGCCTGCGCCGCGGCCGCCGCGACGCGCACCGGCTGCGGGTGGGCGACTCGCTGGACTTCTGGCGGGTCGAGGAGCTCGAACCGGGCCGACTGCTGCGCCTGCGCGCCGAGATGCGGCTGCCGGGGCTCGCCTGGCTGGAGATGGCCGTGGACCGCACCCCCGACGGCCGGACCCGTTACCGCCAGCGTGCCCTCTTCCACCCCCGCGGCCTGCTCGGGCACGCCTACTGGTGGAGCGTCGCCCCGTTCCACACCGTCGTCTTCGGCGGCATGGCCAGGAACATCACGCGCGCGGCGACGGCGGCGCCGGAGGCCGGCTAGCCCTCCTCACCCCGATTCTCTTTCCCCGCCTTCCCGTCGGCCTCGCCCTGCTTCTCCTTGAGGTCCCAGAGCGCGGTTGCCGACTTGTTCAGTTGTTCGACGAGCTTCACCACTTCGGGCTGCTTTTCGAATTCGGTCTTGAGACGCTTGCACTCGTCGTTCCAGTACTTCACCCTCTCCTGGATCTGCTGCTGATCCGTCGCAGGGTCCAGCCCCTTCTGGTAGCGGAAGTCACCGATCTCACCGCACACGTCCGGCAGGTCGCCGAGCCGGTCCTCGCCGTCCCCACCGGTGTTCACCTTCTCCCGCAGCTTCTGGGCCGTCGCCTCGAATTCCTCCTTGGCCTTCTCGACCTTCTTGGCGATCTCCTTCGACGCGGGGACGACCTCCACCATCTGGCTGTGCCGCAGATGTCCCAGGTCGCTGATGGCGCAGTTTCGTCTTCACCTTGAGCGAGGTGTTGGAATGCGAGGTGGAGATCCGGGCGTGGATGACACCGGGGTGCGATCCCCTTGTCGATGATGTCGACGGCCTCGGCGGCGGCGTAGGACTGACCCCGCACCACCGCCTGATAGGCGGCGCCCAGGAGCTGGTCGACCATGACCGGGGTATTGCCGCTCTCGCTGTCTGCCATATCCGTCGCCTCACTCCTGGCCAGCTCGACGGGGTCGGGAAGTTCGATCGGATGGCCGGTGCTCCGGTAGCGCTTGCGCAGGGCGCGGAGCGCGTCGAGGGCCTCCGCGAGCCGGCCGGCGGTCTCCTCCCGGGGCGCCGGAGGCGAGGGTCTCGTGCGCGTCGTCCGGCAGGTCCACGCTGTCCACGTGCGGCAGGGCGACACGGCCGGGCTCGGGCGACGCCGGTTGGTCGACCGTCAGTTGCGCCATGTTTCCACCCCTTGGTGTGGGCGCCGGCCCGCCGCGTGGCGTGCGCGGGGGCCGCGCCGTTCCGATACCGCGGCGTGCTACGCCGCCGCCGTGTTCACTAGCTGCTCTCCGGGTTCTCTGCCTTGTCGGCCTTCTGCTCCTCTGTCTTCTTCGTCTTCTCGGCCTCGAGTTCCTCCTTGGGCGGCGCCGTTCCCTTGTGCGGGGTGTCATCGATCGCGGTCTCGAGGATCGAGAGAATGCGCTTGAGACCTGCGGGCATGTCCTCCTGCACCGCCTCCACGTGGACGCTGAGCGTGGCCGCCTTGCTGGTGGTGTCCTCGCGCGAACTCTTCGACTCGTACGACGCCTTGAAGGACGCCGAGCAGCGCCAGAAGCTGGCGCTGGCCTCGGCCGAGGCCCCGACCGACTTCGACCGCTTCTCCACCGTCGTGGACTGGATCTTCACTTCGAAGTCCAGCCGCACGGTCTTGAGCTGGAGGTAGGGCACGGGCACGATCGTCAGCAGCGGTGCCGTGATGGTCACCGTCTCGGGTTCGGCCGCCTTGCCGTCCGAGCCGTGCTTCTTGCGCGTCACATGGAAGTCCACGTGCGGGCTTCGCTGTACGTCACCTTGCTGGTCGGGTCCGTCTTGCGGACGAAGCCCACCCTGTCGACGAACTCAGCGGTGGCGTTGGCGGCCATCGCGCTGGCCTTGATGACGCTCTGCAGCGGACCGCCGATAATCTATTCGAAAGCCAACGCGAGTTCGCGCCCGGGATCGGCCGGCATGAAAACCTCCTCCGCGAGGGGTCGAACAATTCAGCGGATCGACCCGGGAACCGTTGGAGCCATACGACTCGGGCAGCACTGCCCCACGGTCGACCGACACTCACGGCGGTCACATAAAGTAGGGCATTCTCACTCAGCGTGCCCAACACGGACGATCTAGAGTGTCCGGCGTGATGAGACATATCGTGTTCGAGCGTCTGCACAACTTCCGTGATCTGGGCGGCTACCGGACCGCCGACGGCCGGACGGTCCGCTGGGGACGGTTGTTCCGGTCCGACTCGCTGGGCAAGCTGCGGGGCGCGGACTGGGACCGGTTCCTCGGGCTGGGGCCCCGTACCGTCATCGACCTCCGCTACCCCTGGGAGATCGAGCGCGGCGGGCGCGTCCCGGACCATCCGTCGCTGGACTACCACAACCTGAGCATCGAGCACCGGCCGTACAACCAGGCGGGCCTGGGACCGGACGTCGAGCCGGTGCGTTTCCTGGCGGACAAGTACGCCGAGGTCGCCGACGACGGGGCCGCGGAGATCGGCCGCGCCCTGGAGGTCATCGCCGGCGACACCGGCCCCCTGGTCTTCCACTGCCACTCCGGCAAGGACCGCACCGGCCTGCTGGCCATGCTGGTCCTCGACCTGGTCGGGGTGGACGAGGACGACATCGCCGCCGACTTCGCCCTGACCGGGCTGGCCACCGACCGTCTCGTCGCCGAGTGGCACGCCAACCACCCCGGCCTGACGCTGACATGGCCCGGCTACGGCCGGGCCCCCGCCGAGCTCATCCGGCTCGTCATGGCCGAACTCACCGCACGCTACGGCTCGGTGCGCGGCTACGCCGCCGAGCGCCTCGGCGCCGGCGACGATCTGGTGGCCGCGCTGCGCGGGCGGTTGCTGGAGCCCTGAGGCCGCCGGCTTACGCGAACGGGCCGGTGCCGCCGAAGGCCAGCTCGGCGAAGCGTTCCCCGATGCGCCGGTGGCCGGCCGTGTCCGGGTGGAGGCCGTCGGGCAGCGGCAGCTCGGCGGCGTCCTTCTCGCCGTACAGCGAGGTGCCGTCGAGGTAGTGGAGGTGGGGGTCCTCGGCGGCCCGGCGCTCGACGATGCGCGCGAGCTCGGCCCGGACGACGTTCAACGTGAGTCGCCCGGCAGCCGTCTCCGCCGGGTCGCCGAGCGGCCGGAAGCTCAGGGTCCGGCCATCGAACTCGGGAGCGAGGGGGCCCGGCGTGTCCTCCTGCATCGGGCACAGGACGGGGGACACGACCAGCAGCGGCGTGGTGGGGTGCCCCTCGCGGATCGTGTCGAGGAAACCGTGGACCGCCGGGCCGAACCCGCGCAGGCGCATCAGGTCGTGGTTGACGAGATTGATGCCGATCTTCACGCTGATCAGGTCCGCGGGGGTGTCGCGCAGGGCCCGCGCGGTGAACGGGTCGAGCAGGGCGTTGCCCGCCAGCCCCAGGTTGATCAGCTCCACGCCGGCGAGGGAAGCCGCCACCGCCGGCCAGATCCCGGTCGGTCCTTCGGCGTTGGAGCCGTGGCTGATGGAGCTGCCGTGGTGCAGCCACACCCGGCGGCCGCGGTCCGGCACGGGCTCGGCCGGGGCATCGGTGCGCAGGGCGATCAGCTGCGTGAGCTCCCCGTACGGCAGCCAGATCTCGACGTCCTTCGCCTCTCCCGGAAGCCCGGAGAAGCTGACGGTGACGGGCGACCCGGGCCGGGGCGTCATGGCCTGGGTGGCCATGTCGACGACGTAGGTGTTGCCCCCGTCCGCCGTGGCCCGGCCGGCCGGGCGCCCGTCGACGAGCAGCTCGTACACGCCGTCGGGCCGCTTCGGGCCGCCCTCGTAGACCACCTTCGTGGGGAGCACGTCCAGCTCGACGGCGGTGGCACGGGTACGGAACGCCAGCCGTACGCCCGAGGGCTGGGCCTCGACCATGCCCAGGAAGGCGTCGGGGAACTGGGCGCGGGCCCGGGCGGGCAGCCTGTGCGGCAGCACGCCGTGCGCGGTCCGCTCCAGTTCCAGGACGCCGCGCAGGACGCTGGCGTCTATGGGGGTGGTGATCCAGTCGGTCACGTGGGCCTCCTTACCGGGGTGGCGGTGAGGAGGAAACGTGTGCCGCCGCCGGTGGCGGCCGCCCCTCACCGCCGCCTTGCCCCGACCGTGGTGACGGGGTGTCACCACCCTATCTACCGCCGGACGGATTCGATCAGGCGGGCGTAGCCGTCCCCGCCGTGCCCCTCGGCGACCGCCCGCTCGATGGTGGACTTGAGCAGTTCGGGCAGCCGCGGGTCGAGGCCGCGCCGGGCGCTCGCGTGGACGAGGTGTTCGACGGCGCCGAGGTGGACGTCGAGGGTGGCGTCGTCGCCGGGGTAGACGCCCGCGTCGATCTGCGGCGCGTAGGCGGTCATGAATCCGTTGACGGCGGCCGTCCAGCGGACGGCGACGGGCGTGAACGCCGTCGCGTCCACCCCGTCGGCGCCGGCGAGGGCCGCGCCCTGCAGCCAGCCGGCGAGCGTCGCCCACATCATGCCGAGCAGGGCGGTGTCGTAGAGGGAGGCCGTGCCCGCGTCGTCGCCGAGGTCGACGGGGTCGCCCAGGCTCGCGAGCGTCTCGCGGTACTCCGCGAACAGCTGGGAGGACCCGCTGTACAGCAGCATGATCTGGGAGCTGCCGATGCCGGGCGGGGTCGACATGATGGCGCCGTCGAGGTAGCCGATGCCGTGGGACCGGGCCCAGGCGGCGCTCTCCCGGGCCTGCTCGGGCGTGCCGGAGGTGAGGTTGACCAGGGTGCGGCCGCGCAGCACGTCCACCAGCGGGTCGAGCAGCCCGTGGACGGCGTCGTGGTCGGAGAGGCAGACGAGGACGAGGGGGCTCGCCCCGGCGGCCTCGGCGGCGCTCGCCGCCGGCGCGGCGCCGCGGGCGACGAGGGTCCGGTCCCGGCCCGCCGTGCGGTTCCAGACGGTGGTGGTGTGGCCCGCGTCGAGGAGCGCGCCGGCCAGGGCCGTACCCATCGAGCCCAGACCGAGGACAGTAACGTTCATGGTTTTTCTCACCGTTCGTCACGAATGCTGATCACGTACGGCAACCCTCGCACCGCGCCGGGCTCCCCGACAGTGGCGGAACTGCCGTCCGTCGCACCATTCCTGCCACTCGGGATCACCCCCCGCGCCGCCTCGTCTACGCTGGCGATCATGAGTGCCGGAACCGTGGCCGTGGCCGTCATCGACGACGACGTCCCCCTGTGGGACCTGTACGAACTGGGAGTGGTCTGCACCGTCTTCGGCATCCCGCACCACGACCTCGCCGATCCCTGGTACGACCTGCGCCTGTGCTCCACCGGGGGCGGTGACCCGCGGCAGCCGGGGCCGGGGGCCGGGCCCTTCGGGCTCACCCTGCGCGCGTCCCACGGCCTCGACGGGCTGCGCGGCGCGGACACGGTGATCGTCCCCTCCGTGCCCGAGGCGTGCGTCGACGGCGAACGCGAGCTGCCCGGCGAGCTGCTGGAGGCCCTGCGCGAGGCCGCGGACTCCGGCGCCCGCATGGTCTCCCTGTGCGCCGGCGCCTTCGCGCTCGCCGCCGCCGGCATCCTCGACGGCCGCCGCGCCACCGCCCACTGGATGCACACCGAGGCCCTCGCCCGCCGCCACCCGCGCGTACGGGTCGACGACTCCGTCCTCTACGTCGACGACGGCGACGTCCTCACCAGCGCCGGCGTCACCGCGGGCCTCGACCTGTGCCTGCACCTCGTACGCCGCGACCTCGGCGCCCATGTCGCCAACCAGCTCGCCCGGCGGCTCGTCGTCCCCGCCCACCGGCCCGGCGGCCAGGCCCAGTACGTCGACCTGTCCGTCCCCGAGACCGACGACGACGGACTCGCCCCCGTCCTGCACTGGGCCCGCGAGCACCTCGACCGCCCGATCGGCGTCGACGACCTCGCCGCCCGGGCCGGCATGAGCCCCCGCACCTTCTTCCGGCGGCTGCACGCCGCCACCGGCACCACGCCCCTGCGGTGGCTCCTCACCCAGCGCCTCGCCCGCGCCCAGTCGCTCCTGGAGACCACGACCCTGTCCGTGGAGCGCGTCAGCCACCTCAGCGGCCTGGGCACGGGCACCAATCTGCGCCGGCACTTCACCCAGCAGTTCGGGGTGACGCCGACGGACTACCGCAGGTCCTTCCCGGGGGCGGCCGCGTAGGGCACGCGGCCGACCCCGGCCCGTCAGCCCTTCTCGCGGCGCTCCTTCTGCACGCGCCGCCAGGAGTTGCCGAACCACATCGCGAGCACGACCGGGACCGCGCCCACCAGCGCGAGGGCCTGCTCGTGGCCCCGGTCCGTCCACGGGACGGCGACCAGCAGGACGGCGCACAGCGTGCCCCACAGCGCGTGGATCAGCGGGAGCCTGGCCGCCCAGTGGCGGCGCGGCAGCGAGTGCACGACGGACCGCGCGCCCCGCGGCAGCTTGCGGTACGCCAGGAACCAGGCGCCCAGCGCCCAGACCACGCCCATCAGCAGCAGGACCCACAGCCGGGTGCCGAGCGGCACGGGCAGGTCCCGCACGTCGTCGCCCGTGGGGAACGCGCGGGAGGCCTGGGCCGCCATCAGCAGGCAGAGCAGGGCGAACCAGCGGGTGCGGCGCAGCAGCCTGAGGACGAGCTGGTTCAGCCGGTACTGGACGTGGACGGCGTCCGGCTGGGCACCCAGCGCGGCGCTGTACTCGCCGGCCAGCTCGGGCAGTTTCATCCGCCGGGCCTCGACCTCGAGTTCCGCGAGCTGGGCGCGGGCCTCGGCGTAGTCCGGGTCGAGCCGGAGGGCGGCGCGCAGGGCCTCGGCCTGGACATCGGTGCGGCCGATCATCGAGGCGGTCCCGCCGAGGTTGAAGTGCAGCCGGGCGTCCTCGGGTTCGAGCTCGACCGCCTTGCGGTTGGCCTCGTAGGCCCCCTCGCTGTCGCCGGTCATGATCAGGCAGCGGGCGAGGACGCTGTGGGTGTCCGCGATCCCGGGGCCCAGGCGCACGGCCTCCCGGGCGGCTTCGAGCGCCTCGGCGAAGCGCGCGGTGAACGGCAGCAGGAACGCCCGCCGCTCCCACGCGTACCAGCACTCGGGGTCGGCGGCGATGCCCTCGTCGGCCGCCTTCAGGGCGCCCGCGTGGTCGCCGTCGCGGAAGCGGCAGTGGGCGAGGAGGCACCAGGCCCAGGCGTCGCCGGGCGATTCCGCCAGGTGGCGGCCGAGGAGTTCGGCGGCCTGCGGGTAGCGCTGGACACCCATGAGGGCCCTGGCGCGTTCCTTCAGGTCGGTCGGTTCGGTCCCGGTCCCGGTCCCGGTCTCGGTGGTCACAGCATCTTCCGCTTCTTCAGGTGGGCGAGCAGCTCGTCGTAGGCCCCGCCCTCGTTCGCGAACTGGGCGACGTTGCGCGCGGAGGCGAACCAGGGGCCGGTGGACGGCCGGACCTGGCCGAGGACGGCCGTGAAGTCGTCCATGCCGATCATCCGGGCGTGTCCGGTGCGCACCGAGTCCATCAGGGCGCGCTCGGCCGCCGACTCGCACAGGTGCTTGAGGTCGGCGCCGGAGAACCCGTCGGTGCGCTTGGCCAGCCGCCCGAGGTCGATGCCGGCGACGGGCCGGTCCTTGAGCTGGTGGTGCAGGATCGCCTCGCGGGCGGGCCGGTCGGGCGGCAGCACCAGCAGCATGCGGTCGAGGCGGCCGGGGCGGCGGAGGGCGGTGTCGACGTCCCAGGGGTGGTTGGTCGCGGCCAGGACGAACACGCCGTCGTCGGAGGAGGCGCCCACGCCGTCGAGTTCGGTGAGGAGCTGGTTGACGGTGGTGCGCATGCCGGTGTGCCGGATCTGGCTGCGCTTGGCGCCCAGCGCGTCGATCTCGTCGAGGAAGAGGACGCAGGGGGCGTTGCGGCGGGCGGTCGCGAAGAGCTCGCTGAGGTTGCGCTCGGAGGTGCCGAGCCACATGTCGAGGACGTCGCTGATGCTGACGGACATGAAGCGGGCGCCGAGTTCGCCGGCCACGGCGCGGGCGATGAACGTCTTGCCGCAGCCGGGCGGCCCGTACAGCAGCAGGCCGCCGCCGAGGCTCTTGCCGTAGAGGCGGCGCAGTTCGGGGTTGCGCATCGGGGCGAGGAACGCGGCCTCCAGGCGCTCCTTGACCTCCACCATGCCGCCGACGTCGGCGAGGGTGAGGGTGGTGCTCTGGACGTCCCAGGCGGAGGCGTCGGTGTCGTCGCCGTCACCGTCCGCGGCGGCGACGGGCTGTCCGGCTCGCTCCGGCGCGGGGTGGGCGGGCCCGTCCGCCTCGTCCGCCGACGGCCGCACGAAGCGGGGCGGGACGATGCCGGACACCTCGTCCTCGGCACGCCGCCAGTCGTACGCGCCACCGTCGGGAGCCGGAGCCGGGGCGGGTGCGGGGGATACGGGCGCCGGGGATACGGGCGCCGGGGATACGGGCGCGGGCGCGACCGCGCGGGCCATCAGCGTCTGCGCCTCCGGGTTGCCCGGTTCCCGCTGCAGAGCCCCCGCGGCCTCGGCGATCGCCTCCTGCCGCAGCCCCTGCGCGAGCAGGAGCCCGGCGAAGTGCAGCCGCAGGGGCACGTCGTCGGGGGCGGCGTCGACGGCCGCGCGCAGACTCTTGATGAGCGGGGATTCCTCGGGCATGCGCCACAGACTAGTTCGACCGCGCGGTGCCGTTCGACCTGGGCCTTCGTGCTCGGGGAGACGCTCCGGACCGCGCTCCCGGCCGTGTGCGGCGCGCACCGGTATCCGCCGTTCCTGTCGGGAGGCTTGCGGCGGGGTGCCGCCCACGCCATGGTCGTCCGGCGTATCCCGGACCACCCCATCGGGTCCGCGCGTCCGCAGGGAGGCACGTATGTTCCGTATGTCCTCGGCACCTTGGTCACGACCCCGAGCGCGGGGTCGTACGCGCGGCGCGCTGTGCGCGGCCGCCGCGTTGCTCGCCGCACTGGTGGCACAGCCTTCGGCGGCGGACGCGGCGGGCGGGTCCCGGACCGTCCGAGCGGCCGACCGGCCCGTGATGGCGTGGCGGGGAACGGGCTCCGACAACCTCATCTGGTGGTCGCAGTTCGACGGCGCCACCTGGTCCCCGCAGCAGGCCCTGACGGACCGCCGCACCGAGGCCCCGCCCGCCCTCACGCGGGGCGGCGACGGGCAGACGATGATGGCCTGGCGCGGCGCGGGCGACAACCACATCTGGTGGTCCCGGTTCGACGGCGGCGGCTGGACCTCGCAGCGGTCCCTCGACGACCGAAGAACCGACGGCGCCCCGGCCCTCGGCACGGGCGCTGACGGCGCACCCGTCATGGCGTGGCGCGGCACCGGCCCCGACAACCTCATCTGGTGGTCGCAGTTCGACGGCACGTCGTGGTCCCCGCAGCAGGCCCTGACGGACCGCCGTACGGAAGCCCCGCCCGCCCTCACGCGGGGCAGCGACGGACGGCTGCTGATGGCCTGGCGCGGCGCGGGCGACAACCACATCTGGTGGTCCCGGTACACCGGCTACAGCTGGTCCACGCCCCAGGTCCTCGACGACCGCAGGACCGACGGGGCCCCGGCCCTGGGTACGGGGGCCGACGGCACGCCCGTCATGGCGTGGCGCGGCACCGGCCCGGACACCCTCATCTGGTGGTCGTACTTCGACGGCACGTCGTGGTCCCCGCAACAGGCCCTGACGGACCGCCGCACCGAGGCGGCGCCCGCGCTCTCGCGCGGCAGCGACGGACGGCTGCTGATGGCCTGGCGCGGCGCGGGCGACAACCACATCTGGTGGTCGCGGCACACCGGCTACACCTGGGCGGCGCCCCAGGTCCTCGACGACCGCAGGACCGACGGGGCTCCGGCGCTGGGGTTCTGACGGGAACCGTCCCCTCCGCATCTCCGTCGTTCAGGTCATGATCAATACGACCGACCTCACCGACGAACAGCTCGCCGACGCCTGGCGGCACATCGACGACACCTCCACCGCGGAGGAGGCGGACCCCCTCGTCCTGGAGTGCGCGCGCCGGCTCGCCGCCGACCCGGGCGGCGAGCGGGCGCGCGTAGCGGTGGCCGGGCTGGTGGCCATGTCGGGCCACCTCGCCTGGCGGCCGGGGCCGGAGGCCGAACGCGCCGCCGTCGACGCCCTGTGCGCCGCGGTGAAGGCCCTGGACGCCCAGCCCTGTGCGCACGACCTCCACCCGTACGAGACCGCGATGGACGAGCTGGCGGACGAGATCTGGCACGCCGACACCGGACTGCTGACCGGCGGGCTGCTGACCGCCGGGCTCCCCGCGGAGAGCGACGGCGACGCCGAGCGGGTGCTGTGCCCCCGCAACGTCGCCGGGTGGGCCCGCCTCGCCGCGGACGTGATCTCCCCGTTCTCCGTCCGCCGCGTGCCCATGGCGATGCCGGAGGAGCACCAGAGCCGCAGGAGCACTCTCTCCGGCATCGTGAACGACTACCCCTACTGCGATCCGTACGAGGAACTGATCGACGAGTCCTCGTACTTGCCCGACCGCCCGACGCGCGGCGTGCTGGCCGGCTTCCTCGTGACCATGTACGCCACCTGCTGGTACGCGGCCTCCGAGCGGGTCACCGATCCCGCCGTGCTGGAGGCGATGTACAAGGGGGTGAAGGCGGCCGTTCCGCTGCTGCGCGACCGGCCGTGCGCTCACGGCCCCGGCGAGCACCCCGACACCCGCGACCTCGACTACACCAACCAGGTCGGCTACCAGCTGCGCAGCCCGGGTGGCCGGGCCGAGATATCCGAGTACTTCGGCTGGGACCTGGAGGACGAGGACGAGCACGAGGACGCGCCCCTGGACGCCTGGGTGTGCCCGGCGTTCCTGGAGGGGCTGGCGGACGAGACGCTCGGGACGCTGGCGGGCGGCCTGCGGGAGCTCGGGGTGACGGAGGGCTACGACCCTGACGAGGACGACGAGGACCTCGACTGAGGGAGAGGACCGCAAGAGGGCTGAGGGCCCGGACCTGTACAGGTCCGGGCCCTCAGCCGTGTGCGCCGGTCACGCCCGTCACTCCGGCGCCAGGTTCTCCAGGTGCGTGGTGACGGCGAGGGCGCAGGTGTCCGGGGGCACGAGGTGGGGGTGGAGCACGGCCCCGAGGCTGATGCCGTCCAGCAGGGCGGCCAGCCGCTCGGTCTCGATGTCCGGGTCGAGGTCCGGGCGCAGGGCGCCGGTGGTGGTCAGCCGGTTCAGGACGCGGCGCAGCAGCTCCCGCTCCCCCACGGCGGCCTCGCGGGAGAGCTCGGCGAGGGCCGGGTTGGTGCGGGCGGCGGTGATGAAGTCGATGAAGACGGTCACCTCGGCGCGGCGGCCGTCGTCGAGCGGGAGGAGTTCACCGAGCAGGTCGGCGGCGATGCGGCGCTGCTCGGCGTGCGGATGCCGGCCGAGGTCACCGATGTCCTCCAGGCGGGACCGCAGCCGCTCGGCGAGCCGGTCGAGCATCGACCGCATCGCGAAGTTCATCAGGTCCTGCTGACTGGCGAAGTAGTGCCGCAGGGAACCGATGTTGAGGTCGGCCTCGTCGGCGACGGCGCGCAGGGAGGCGCGCTGGAGGCCGTCGCGGGCGGCGACCCGGAAGAGCGCGTCGACGACGCGGCGGCGACGGGCCTCGGGGTCCACGTATCTGGGCATTCCTCTTTTTATCACGGGCGTGATAGATTGGATTTATCACAAGCGTGATAGAACGATGCTGAGAGAGGCCCGCTGACGTGGAGACCTACTTCGATTTCATGCTCATCAGGTTCGGTCTGATCGCGGCCGGCGTCGTCGTGCTGGCCCTGATCGCCTTCGCCGTCGCCCTGGTCCTCAAGCGCCGGGGCAGGCTGGACGACGCCCGCCGTTACGCCGAGCCCGTCGCCCGGGCGGCCCTGAAGGCCGTGGCCAAGCGGCTGGAGAACGGTCCGTCCCACACGTCCCGGAAGGAGGGCCGGCGATGACTCCCCTGGCCATGGACGCCGACGAACTCTTCCACCACCTGATCTTCGACTACGCGATGAAGGGCGTGATCGTCCTCGTCGCCGCCGTCGTCCTGGTCGTCGGCATGACGCTGATCTGGAAGAGGACCCCCAGCGGCCCGGCGCGGCCGGACGACCGACGCCGCCAGGACGACCGGTACCGCCGGGACGACCGTCACCCCGAGGGCGACCGGCAGCACCACTGACCGGTCCCCCCACCCTTCCGTATCAGGCTTCCGTATCAGACCGCCGGGACAGCCGCGATGACGCGCTCCGGCTCGTCCAGCCACACCCGTTGTCCCGCGCGGTCCACCGTCAGGCCCGCGCGCCCGCGCTCCGGGCGGCCGTACGCCTCCCACCGCCGGTACGCCGCCTCCACCTCGTCCCAGAGCCGGCGCGGCCCGTACTGCTCGACCTCGTAGTCGCTCCGGCCCGGCACGTACTCGGCCGTCGCCCAGGACCGTTTGTCGTAGGAGAAGAGCCAGACGGTGGCCTCCTCGCTGCCGTCGTCCGCCGTGCCCACGAGGTGCCAGGCGTGCGGGACGGCCAGGTCCACGTAGAAGAGGGCCTCGTGGTCACCGGTGACATCGAGAGGGCACAGCGACGTACGGCGGGGCGTGCCCTCGTCCTCGTGGTGGAGGAAGTCCTTCAGGCGCCCTCCCCCGCCCGGCCGGGTGCGGGTGTGCATGAACGCCGGGTGGCCGGTGAAGCGACCGCGGGCCCGGTCGCCGGCGACGTCGAGGACGGCATAGCTGTAGTGGAACAACCCACCGCCCCAGGGGGCGACGATCCGCCCGCCGGGGGCCTGTTCGACCCACGCGTACGGGATCTCCGGCACCGTGTACGTGGCGAGCACCCGGTCGTACGGGGCGCCCTGCGGCCAGCCGTCCTCGGCGTCGGCGCACAGCACGCGCGGGGCGAAGCCGGCCCGGTCCAGGTTGATCTCGGCCTGCTTGGCGATGCGCGGGTCGATGTCCATGGTGGTGACGTGGCCGGAGCCCAGGCGGTGGCAGAGCCAGGCGGCGTTGTAGCCGGTGCCGGCCCCGGCCTCGAGGACCGTGTGGCCGGGGCGGACGTCCAGGAGACCGAGCGCCTCCAGCATGACCGTCGGCATGGAACTGGAGGAGGTGGGGCGCCGGTAGGTGTCCTCGCCGAGGTCGAGCCCCTCGTTGACCTGCGTGACGAGCGGCAGGTCGGCGTGGACCGCCCAGGCCCACCGCTCCGGGTCCCGCCGCCGGTCGTACACACGGTCGCCGGCCTCGAAGACACCGGGGAGGAACAGGTCCCGCGGCACGTCCTCGACCGCGCTCCGCCACGGGGAGTCCGGGGGCAGGGACCCTTTGTTCAGGAGGATCCGGGCCAGGCGTGCCGGGGTGCTCATCCGCGCTCACCACTCACTTCGTCGCTTCTCCGGTTCACTTCTTCTTCGGTTCACTTCTTCTTCGGTGGATCGGTGACGGGCTTGGTCCACTGCCCGTCGCTCTCCCGGGGGGACTGCTTCTTGTCGCCGTCCTCCCCGCCCTTGCCGTCACCGTGCTTGCCCACGTACCTCCTCCTTCTTCCCGCCCCTTCCGGCACTACGGCCGACGCGCCGACCGTAGTGCCGCCGGCCGCGCGGTGGCCGGTGTTCGCCGGAACCGGCCGGAACGACGGCCGTCGGAGTCGCCTACAGTCACCTCATGAACGTCATGAACGAGCGCCCCGAAGCCCCCTTCGGCACCTTCACGTCCGTCGAACGGGCCCTGGAGATCCGCGACCGTCTCGTCGGACCCGTGGCCGACGCGCTCACGCGCTGGGACGCGCCGGAGGCCGCGCGTTCCGTGCTCTACGTGGACGGCGACCCGGAGAAGGCCGACACCGCGACGTTCAGCGAGGCCTACGACGTCCCGCTGGACGCCTCCGCCAACTGCGTGGTGGTGGCCGCGAAGCGGGGCGGGCTGACCACCCTGGTCGCCTGCGTCGCCCTGGCGAACACCCGCGTGGACGTCAACAGCACTGTCCGCCGGCATCTCGGGGCCCGCAAGGCGTCGTTCGCCCCGATGGACACGGCGATCGGCGAGACGGGCATGGAGTACGGCGGCATCACCCCCATCGGCCTGCCGGCCGACTGGCCGCTCCTGATCGACGCGGCGGTCGCCGCCACGCCCTTCGTCCTCGTCGGCAGCGGACGCCGCCGGGGCAAACTCATCCTCCCCGGCCGGGATCTGGCGAGGCTCCCGGGCGCCGAGGTCCTGGAGGGCCTCGCGGTGTGACACCGGTCTTCGTTCACCCCCGAACCCCGTCCCCCCCATCACGCCGGGTCGGGAAAGCGCGGCAGTGTCTTCTCGAACAGCCACGGGCGCAGCAGCGGTTCGGGGTCACGGCCCGTCACCCGCCCGGTGTGGGCCAGGAAGGCGCCGGTGTCGGCGCTTCCGCCCCGGTGGGCCTCGTGCCAGGTACGCAGGACGGTGAAGAAGCGGTCGTCGCCGACGGCGAGCCGGAGCGCGTGGAGGGTGCAGGCGCCGCGGGTATAGACGCGGTCGTCGAAGAGGTGGCGCCGGCCGGGGTCGGCGACGCGCAGGTCCTGGCGGGCTCGGTTCAGCCCGTTCCAGGCCTCGCGGGCGAGGGTGTGGGCGTCGTCCTCGCCGAGGTGCTCCGACCAGAGCCATTCCGCGTAGGTGGCGAAGCCCTCGTTCAGCCAGATGTGCCGCCAGTCGGCGGGGGAGACGCTGTTGCCGTACCACTGGTGGGCGATCTCGTGGGCGACGAGCGTCTCCGCGCCGCGCCGGCCGTCGATGTGGTTGGAGCCGAAGACGGAGAGCGTCTGGTTCTCCACCGGGGCGCCCAGCTCGGCGTCGACGACGACCGCCCCGTAGGTCTCGAAGGGGTAGGGCCCGAACAGCCCGGCGAAGGCGCGGAGCATCTCGGGCTGGCGGGCGAGGTCGTGGCGGGCGTGGTCGGCGAGGCGGGCGGGGTAGGCGTTGCGCACCCCGTCCCGCTCCTCCTGGACGAAGGAGCCGGTGTAGACGGCGGCGAGGTAGGTCGCCATCGGGCCCGGGTGGTCGTAGGTCCAGCGCACCCGGTCGCCGTCCGGGACGCGGTCGCGCAATGTCCCGTTGGCGAGGGCCTGGTGGCCGCGCGGCACCGTGATCTCGAAGGTGTAGGCGGCCTTGTCGTCGGGGCGGTCGTTGCAGGGGAACCAGGAGGGCGCGCCCACGGGCTGGGAGGCGACGAGCGTCCCCTCGTGGTCGTCGCCGGTGCGCTCCCAGCCGATGGACCCGTAGGGCGTGGCGACCGGCTCCGGCCGCCCCGCGTAGTGGATGTCGACGACGAACGGCCGGCCGGCGGCGAGCGGGCCCGGGGTGTCCAGGACGAGCTTGCCGCGGCGGTGGCGGACCCGCACCGGCTGCCCGTCGAGGCGGGCGGAGCGCACGGTCAGCCGGCTGGCCAGGTCGAGTTCGACCCGCTGGACGTCCTCCAGGGCCACGGCCCGGACGCGGGCCCGGCCCGCCAGCCGGGCGCGTCCGGGGTCGTAGTCGAGCCGCAGCTCGTAGGCCGTGGTGCGGTGGCCGTACGAGCCGCTCCGCGGGAAGTAGCGCCCCGCCTGCCCGGCACATCCGGCGCCCTCCGCCCTCTCCCCGCCTTCCGGCGTGGGGGTACGGCGGCCGTCGCCGCCGGCGAGGGCGGCCACGGCGGCGGTCAGCGGGAGGGCCGCCGTGGCCGTGAGGAGGCCACGGCGGCTGCAAGGGCGGCGGGGGCCGTCGCTCATGCCACGCGCCCGCCCTCGGCGGCGGGGGCCGCGCCGGCGATGGGGTTGCCCGCCCAGGTGGTACCGGCGGGCACGCTCTCGCCGCGCATCACCAGGGAGGAGGGGCCTATGGCGGCGTGCTCGCCGACCGTGGTGCCCGGCAGGACGATGCCGTGCGGGCCGAGCGAGGCGCCGGCCTCCAGACGCACGGCGTCCATGCGCATGATCCGGTCGTGGAAGAGGTGGGTCTGCAGGACGCAGCCGCGGTTGACGGTCGCCCCGTCGCCCAGGCTGACGAGGTCGGTCTCCGGCAGCCAGTGGGTGTCGCACCACACGCCGCGGCCTATCCGGGCGCCGAGGCTGCGCAGCCACCAGTTGAGGACCGGGGTCCCGGTGAACGGCCCGGCGAGCCACGGCACGGCGAGCGACTCCACGAACGTGTCGTACAGCTCGTTGCGCCACACGAACGAGCTCCACAGCGGGTGCTCGCCGGCCCGGAAACGGCCGACCAGCAGCCACTTGGCGGCGGTCGCCGTCAGCGCTGCGGCCACGCCGGCGGCCAGCAGCAGCGGGGCGCCGACGAGCGCGGCGAACCCCAGACCGCCGGTGTTCAGCGCGTCCTGCTCGCCGAGGAACACCGCCTCGGCGAGGGCCAGACCGAACATCAGCGGCAGGACACGGCACACCTCGACGCCCGCGCGGGCCAGGACCAGGCGGCGCGGCGGCGCGAACGTGCGCCCCGCGTCGGCGGTGGCGGCCACGCGCGGCAGCGGCATCGCCGGCCGCCCCAGCCAGGAACCGCCCGGTTCGGCGTGCGCGGGGGCGTCGGAGAGCACACCCACGAGACCGTTGTCCGGCACGGTGCGGCCGGGGCCGACGATGCCGGAGTTGCCGACGAAGGCGCGCCGGCCGATCCGGACCCGGTCGAGCCGCATCCGGCCGTTCTTGAGCTCGAAGGGCGCGACCAGGGTGTCGTCGGCGAGGAACGCGCCGTCCTCGACGGTGAGCAGCGACGGCAGCGGCAGGACCGTGGAGATCTCGGTGCGCCGGCCGACGCGGGCGCCCAGCAGGCGCAGCCAGCCGGGGGTGGCCAGGCTGGCGTAGAGCGGGAAGAGGCCGGTGCGGCTGCCGTCGAGGAGCCGGGTCACCAGCCAGACGCGCCAGGCGACTCCGCCGTCCGCCGGGTGGTCGCCCGGGACGATGCCCCGGCCGAGAGCGCGGACCACGACGGCGACGAGCAGGACCCAGCAGACGGTGGTGAGGAACGTGAAGGGCGGCACCGCGGCCAGCAGCCACAGACCGGCGGCGGTGAGCGTGGCGCAGCCCTTCACCAGCTCGTACGTGCCGACGAGCGCGGGCGCGGCCGCGACGAGCGGCAGGAGCGGCAGCACGCCGAGGGAGAGGGCGTAGGCGGCGTCCCAGCGGCGCGAGCGCCGGTGAGTGGTCCTCGCGGCTCCCTTCGTCCCCGTCGTCCCCGTCGTCTCCTCGTCCGCCGGCCGGGCCGGTGAGCCCTCCCAGGTGCGGCCGGCCGGGATGTGGCCGTCCAGGCAGCCGCCGGGGGCGAGTTCGGCGCCCTCGCCGAGCGAGGCTCCCGGCATCAGCATGGCGCGGTGGCCCACGCGGGCCCCGGCGCCGACGCGTACGGCGCCGACGCGCAGGGTCGCGCCGTCCAGCCACCAGCCGGCGATGTCGGCCTCCGGCTCCACGGCGCAGCCGTCGCCGAGTTCGGCGAGGCCGGTGACCGGCGGCATGGCGTGGAGGGCGACGTTCCGGCCGGTGGCGCAGCCGAGCGAGCGCGCGTACCAGGCGGCCCAGGGGGTGCCGAGGAGGGCGGGGACGCCGAAGGAGGCGACGGTGCGTTCGGCGGCCCACAGCCTCAGGTGGACCCGGCCGCCGCGCGGGTACGCGCCGGGGGCGACGCCTCGGGTGAGCAGGCGGGCGGCCGTGGCGCCGAGCGCGAGCCGGCAGGGGGCGCTGAAGAGCAGGAACCAGCCGGCCAGGACGATCCACCAGGAGGTGTGCGGCGCCCAGGCCTCGGGGGCGAGCAGGCCGAGGACGTTGTCGGCCGCGGCCAGACCCACCAGCCCGCGCAGCCCCGCCACGCCGAACAGGGCGGTCTGCACGAGTATCTGGACCGCGCCCGTCCGGCGGCGCACCGGGCGGGCATCGCGCGGCCGCCGGACGGTCCGCTGCGGGGTGAGGGAGTCGAGGTGGGCGGCCATGTCCCGGAGCACGGGGTGGCGGTAGAGGGCGGCGACGGAGACCCCGGGGTGGTGCTCGCGCAGCGCGGAGGCGAGGCGGGCGGCGGCCAGGCTGGTGCCGCCCAGGGAGACGAAGTCGGAACCGGCGCCGGGCCGGGTGCCCAGCAGTTCCTCCCACAGGTCGGCCAGCCGGGCGGCGGTGCCGTGCAGCGGCTCGGCGTCGTCGTCCGCGCCGCCGCCGGCGGTGGGCAGCGGCCAGGGCAGCGCGTCGCGGTCGACCTTGCCGGACGTGCGGGTGGGCAGCTCCGGCACCTCGGCCAGCAGGGGGACGAGCGCGGCGGGCAGGCGTTCCGTCAGCAGCGCTCTGGCCCGTACGTGGTCGAAGCCGGGCCCCGGCACCACGTAGCCGGCCAGAAGCCGGGTGCCGGCCGGGGTGGTGCGGACGGCCGCGGCGGCGCCGAGGACGCCGGGCAGGGCGCTCAGCGCGGCGTCGATCTCGCCCAGTTCGAGGCGGCGGCCGCCGATCTTGATCTGGTCGTCGGCGCGGCCGGCGAAGACGAGGCCCTCGGGGTCGGCCCGGACGAGGTCGCCGGTGCGGTAGGCGCGGTCGGTGCCGAGGGCCGCGGAGGGGCGGTAGCGCTCGGCGTCCTTGACGGGGTCGAGGTAGCGGGCGACGCCGGCGCCGGAGACGACCAGTTCGCCCTCGGCGCCGAAGGGGACGGGCTCGCCCGCCTCGTCGACGACGGCGAGGTCCCAGCCGGCCAGCGGTAGTCCGATGCGGACGGGCTCGCCGGGGTGCAGCCGGGCGGCGCAGGCGACGACGGTGGTCTCGGTGGGGCCGTAGGTGTTCCACATCTCGCGGCCGGGGACGGCGAAGCGGTCGACGAGTTCGGCGGGGCACGCCTCGCCACCGACGATCAGCAGCCGCACCCGGTCCAGGCACTCGGCGGGCCACAGCGCGGCGAGCGTCGGCACGGTGGAGACGACGGTGATGCCGCGCTCGACGAGCCAGGGCCCGAGTTCGTGGCCGGCGCGGACGAGGGAGCGCGGGGCGGGGACGAGGCAGGCGCCGTGCCGCCAGGCCAGCCACATCTCCTCGCAGGAGGCGTCGAAGGCGACGGACAGCCCGGCGAGCACGCGGTCGCCGGGGCCCAGCGGGCCGCCCTGACCGCCCTGGCCTCCCTGATCTCCCTGGTCGCCCTGGTCTCCCTGGTCGCCCTGGAGGAAGAGCCGGGCCTCGGCGTCGACGAAGGCGGCGGCGCTGCGGTGGCTGACGGCGACGCCCTTGGGCGCGCCGGTGGAACCCGAGGTGAAGATGATCCAGGCGTCGTCGTCCGGCAGGACCGGGCGCCAGGTGGAGGGGGCGGCGCTGGCGGCCGGGGCGCTGCCGGGCAGGAGCGCGCCGCCGGCCCCGAGGGCCGCGCGGACGCCGGCCTCCCGGAAGACGGTGGCGGCCCGCTCGTCGGGGTCGTCGGCGTCGACGGGCACGTACGCGGCGCCGCAGCGCAGGACGGCCAGGATCGACAGGTAGAGCTCGGCCGTGCCGGAGGGGACGCGGACCCCGATCCGGTCGCCCGGTCCGGCTCCCGCCCGCCGGAGGAGGTCCGCCTGTGCGGCGACCCGCGCGGTCAGCTCCCGGTAGGTGAGTCGTTCGTCGCCGGTGTCCAGGGCGAGGGCCCCGGGGTGCGCGGCGGCGGTGGCGTCCAGCACGTCGAGCAGGGTACGCGGCGGCGCGGGCGGTGGGCCGGGGTAGTGAGCCCGGCCCACATCGGGTTCTGACGGTGCGGGCAGGAGACCGGGAAAGGTCGATGCCATCGGTGTGCGCCTCTATTCGACATCTGACGGAACACGGACGCCTTCCGGACGTCCGCACCCACCACAGACGTGGCGCGGCCGAACCCGGTTCGTAAAACGGGACCCAACGTTCCGTAAATCGAACAGGGCAGAAACACCCCATCAACGCTTCAAATCCACCGCCACACCCGACCCGATACCGATGATTCGACGGTCAACCAACCCTCTCGCCTTTATCTGCGCTTGGGGAAGTATTGACCGATCCCTTGGGGTGTTTTCGGACAACCATCGACCGCTCACCGGCATCCGACGGCAGCCAACACGCCGTTTCTCACAGGGAGTTCACAGGAAACGTCCAGTTTTTGGGGCTGGCCGAAAAGCATCACTCCATGGGTACTCTCTGTACCTACTGGTATGTACAGTGATCGACATGAGCACCGCCGAACGACTCGTCGAGAGCACCCGGGAACTGCTGTGGGAGCGCGGCTACACCGGCACCAGCCCCCGGACCATCCAGCAGCGGGCCGGCGTCGGCCAGGGCAGCATGTACCACCACTTCACCGGCAAGCCCGACCTGGCGCTCACCGCGATCCGGCGCACGGCCGAGGAGATGCGGGAGGCCGCGGAGGCCGTCCTCTCCGCGCCCGGCACCGCCGTCGAGCGTGTCGCCGCCTACCTGCGGCGCGAGCGGGACGTGCTCAAGGGCTGCCCCCTCGGGCGACTGACCCAGGACCCGGACGTCATGGCCGACCCGGAGCTGCGGGTGCCGGTCGAGGAGACCCTCGGCCTGGTGCGCGAACGCCTCGTGGAAGTGCTGGCCGAAGGCCGGGAGCGGGGCGAGCTCAGCGACGCGCTGGACCCGCGGGCCACCGCCGCCACCGTGATCGCCGTCCTCCAGGGCGGCTATGTGCTGGCCCGCGCCGCCCGCTCCACGGAGCCGTTCGACGAGGCCGTCACCGGCGTGCTGGCCCTGCTCGCCGCGTACGCCACGCCGCCCCGCAAGGGCTGAGCCCGACGCCCCTCCCCCTCCCCCTCCCGTGAAAGGCACCATCTCCCCGTGTACGCCAAGCAGTACGAGATCACCCTGCCCGCCGACTACGACATGCGGATCATCCGCGAGCGGGTGGCCGCCGGTGGCCACGTCCTCGACGACCGCGCCGGGCTGGGCCTGAAGGCCTACGTCATCCGGGAGCGGGGCGTGGACGGGTCCCCCGTCAACCAGTACGCCCCCTTCTATCTGTGGAACGACACCGGCGAGATGGCCCGCTTCCTGGTCGGCGGCGGCGGGTTCCAGAACATCATCCGCGACTTCGGGCGCCCCGTCGCGCAGCACTGGACGGGCGTCGCCTGCCACGCGGGCCCCGCCCGCACCCGTCCCCCGCGGGCGGCCTCCCGCCGGCTCACCGCGCTCCCCGCCGACCCGGACGCCGACGGCACCGGCCTCGGGCTGACCGCCGCGATCGAGCGGGAGGCGGACGAACTCCGCTCCCTGGCCCGGCGCGAGGACGTCCACACGGCCGCGCTCGCCGTCGACCCGCACCACTGGCGGCTGCTGCGGTTCGTCCTGTGGCGGGACGCCGTGCCCCACGACGGCACGGGCACGGAGCACGGGGAGCGCTACGAGGTGCTGCACCTGTCCGCGCCGGAGCTGACGGCCCTTCCGGAGGGGCGCGTCTGGTAGTACGCGCCGCCGGCGGTGTGCGTCCGTACGCCGTGGCGGTGCGCCCGCCGCGCCCTGTGGAGGCGCGGCGGCTCGCGCCTAGCGTTCAGGAAGAGGAGGTTCCTCCTCCGAGGGGCGTGCTGACGGAATCCGACGCGACCCGGGGAGTCGTGATGGACCGCACCCGTTCCGCCGTCCTGATCACCACCGCCGTCCTGGGCCTCGCCCTGACGACGGCGGCCGATGCCCAGGCCGGCGGCGAGCCGTTGCCCAAACCACGACCGAGCGCCGGCACCCGCAGCCTGGGCAGCGGCCGGCTCGTCCGCGTGATCGGCCGGCCCGTCACCATCCAGCCGGGCACCTGGGCCTTCGCCCCCGACGCGGTGTGCCCCGAGGACGCGGAACCGGCGGGCGGCGGGGGCACGACCAGCGGCCTCGACATCGTCCTCACCGATTCGACCTTCGGGTTCACGGACCACAGCTGGCACGCGGGCGGCAGGAACACGGGCGGCTTCCCTCAGGACCTGACGTCCGTGGCCGTGTGCCTGGTGGACCCACCGGACGCACCCTAGGAGCGGGCCGGCTGCTCGTCGCCCGTGGACGCACGCGTGCTCGTACGCCCGCCGCCGGACGAGCCCGACGACGGGAGCAGTGCCACCGGCAGCAGGCCGAGGCAGGCGAACGCGGCCAGAAGGAGGAGCGTGGGGCCCATCGGCGCGGCCGACGACCCCGCCGCACCGGCCGCGACGGCGATGCCGAGGGTCGGACCGACGTTCATGGCCGTCTGCTTGAGCCCGCTGACGACCCCCGCGTAGCCCTGCGGCGCGCCGGCGACGACGGTGCCGGTGGCGGTGACCATCACGGTGGCCCACCCCGCGCCGAGGACGGCGAACGCGGCGGTCATGACCGGCCACGGGGTGGCCGGGGCGAGGCGGGAGAGCCCGGCGATGCCCAGGACGACGAGGAGCGTGCCGGCGCTCGCGGTGCGGCGCGGGCCGTGGCGGCGCAGCGCGGCGGCGGCGACGGGCGCGCCGAGGATCATGAACGCGGTGAGGGAGAGGACGCGCAGTCCGGTGGCGAGCGGACCGAGGTGGAGCACGTCCTGGAGGTAGAACGTGGCCCGGAACAGCGAGCCGAACATGCAGGCGCTGATGACCAGCAGGAGCGCCATCGACGCGGTGACCGGCACGGATCGCGCGACGGCACGCGGGACGATCGGGTGTTCGGTGCCGCGTTCCCGTGCGACGAGCCGCGCCGCGACGCCGGCGGCGGCGACGAGTTCGAGCAGGGTGGACGGGGCGGTCCACCCGTGGTCGGGTACGCCGGCCAGTGCGTGGACGAGGAGGGCGAGGGCGGTGGCGAGCAGGCCCGCGCCGGCGAGGTTGACGCCCTGGTGGCCGGTACGGCCCGTACGATCGGGTGCCGGCGTGCGGACGGCGAGGGTGAGCGCGGCGACGGCGACCGCGACGGGGACGTTGATCCAGAACACCGCGCGCCATCCGAAGCGGTCCACGAGGACGCCGCCGAGGACCGGGCCGGCTCCCGCCGCCACAGCGATCGCGCTGGTGCGCAGGGCGATCGGGCGGCCGAGTTTGTCGGCCGGGTAGGTGAGGTTCAGCAGAGCGAGGGTCGCGGGCTGAAGGAGCGCGCCGAAGACGCCCTGGGCGACGCGGAATCCGATCACCCAGCCGGCTCCGGGCGAGAGCGCGATCCCGGCGGAGGCGGCCCCGAAGCCGAGGACGCCGAGGCAGAGCATGCGCGGGTGCCCGTAGCGGTCGCCGAGCCGTCCGGCGATGACGAGGAGGGCCGCCACCGCGACGAGGTAGCCGGTACTGGTCCACTGGACCTGCGCCATGCTCGCGCCGAGGTCGCTCCGCAGGCTGGGCTGGGTGACGAGCAGGACGGTCCCGTCCAGGGCGACGATCATCGCGCCGGCCACGCTGGCCAGGAGGGCGAGGTGGCGTCGCGCGGGCGCGGTCATGACGTCACCGGCCCGAGGTGGGCCGTGAGCACGGCGTCGACGAGACGGTCGCGTTCGGCGTCGTCCGGTGCCGGAACGCCGAGCATGAGCTGGAGGCTTCCCCAGGCCCACAGCTGGGCGAGGCCGTGGAGGTTGGCCCACAGGGCCGCGGCGGTCACGGCGGGCGGCGGCGCGTCCTTGGTCTCCGCGCGGCACCGGCCGACGAGGTCGGTCATGTGCGCGAACAGCGGGAGGGTCGACTCCCGCAGCCGGGGCGGGCCGGCGGGCTGCTGCGAGCTGTCGAGCAGGTCGTGACGGAACATCAGCTCGAACATGCCGCGGCGCTCCAGCGCGTAGCCGACGTACGCCCGGGCGACGGCCGCCACCCGGTCCCGTGGTGTGGCGGCTCCGGCGACGGCGGCCGCGAACCGGGACCCGAGGTCCTCGAACCCGCGCCGGGCGATCGCCGCGAGCAGGGAGTGGTGCGTGGGGAAGTAGCGGCGCGGCGCGCCGTGCGAGACCCCGGCCCGGCGGGCGATCTCGCGCAGCCCGAGGGAGGCGGTCCCCTCCGTCAGGACGAGGTCCACCCCGACGTCGATCAATCGCTCGCGCAGCGAGCCCTCATCGTTCATGGGCAGTGTCTACCAAACGGAGGTAGACACTGTCTACCGGCGGGCGGATCGGCCACACCCGGACGCCTGTCACCGGGGCGTTGTCAGTGGTCGGTGCCATGATCGTGCACGCGGCGCGACACGCTGCCGCGATGCCCTTGAGCGAGAAGTGGAGTGAGTGCTGTGCGGATCGTGGTCAGTGAGTTCATGAGCCTCGACGGTGTGGTGCAGGCCCCGGGCGGGCCCGACGAGGACACCGACGGCGGGTTCGCCCACGGCGGCTGGTCGCACCCGTTCTTCGACCCGGAGACGGTGGGCGGCGCCTTCACCGACGCGCTGGGCAAGGCCGAGGCGCTGCTGTTCGGGCGCCGCACGTGGCAGACGATGGCGGCGGCGTGGCCCGGCCGCGCCGGTGACCCGTTCGCGGACCGGATGAACTCCATCCCCAAGCACGTCGTCTCCGGCACCCTCGGCACCGACGATCTGACATGGGAGAACACCACCCTCGTCCCCGGCGACGAGGCCCTGGCCGGCATCCGCCGGCTGCGCGCGACCGACGGCGGCGACCTGCTGGTCATGGGCAGCCCCACGCTCGTCCGCACGCTGATCGCCGAGGGCCTGGTCGACGAACTCCGGCTCATGGTCATGCCGGTGCTCCTCGGCGGCGGCAAGCGGATCTTCCCGGAGGACGGCGCGCTGCGCACGCTCGAGCTCGTCTCCACCGTCACCAGCGGCACGGGCGTGCACGTGTGCACGTACCGCCCGGTCGCGAGCGGCCAGGAGGAGTAGCCGGAGCCCGGTGCGGTGCGGCAGCGCCCCGCAGGGGCGCGGGGAGCGGCTCGATCAGCCACGACGCATCCGCGGCCGGCTCACCCGACTTCCGGGGGAGCGCTCAGTACACGCTCCACGGGACCCGGCAGACGTGGGGCGCCCGGTCCTCCGGGCACAGGTCCCGGATCACCCTCTTGCGCACCGCCCGCCACACGCGCAACGAGCACACCAGGCCCACGCGCAGTTCCACCGGGCGCCGGTCTCCCGGGTCCTGCCCCGGGTGCTCGTACGCCCACTGCACCGCGAGGTCGCCGTGCAGGTCCTCCACCGACGCGTCCGGTGCCGTATGTCCGCGCTCCGTCCACCGCGCCACCCGGGCGCCGTGGGCGGCGACCGCCGATTGCACGATGTCCCGGACCAGGACGAGGCCGTCCTCGTCCGCGTAGAGGCCGAAGACGATGTCCCGCGTTCTCATGGCGTCCCGCCGCTCCCCGCTCCTCCTCGACGACCTGTTCGAGCGAGCAGCGTAGCGGCCGTTCGGCCTCAGGTCGCGGCCGGAGGTCTCGACCCGGGGCCGAACGGCCGGACGGCCTGACGGGTCAGCCGGCCGGTGCGTAGTACCAGAAGTGTCCCGGGCTTCCGCCCTCGACGCGATTGCCCGCCGGCGTGCCCATCGTCAGCTCGGCGAAGTCACCGACCTCCACCATCGCCGGAGGCTCGTACATCTCCTCCTGCTGCTGTTCCATCGCGCTCTCCCTTCTCCTCCCCTGCTCGCTCCCGAGCAGGAACTCTCGTCCCGGCGGGGCCGATGCCGTCTCCCGCCGCCCGGGAGCGGAGCCAGATCTCGCAGCCCAGGGTGGCGTCCAGGGCCGGTGCCAGGGTGTGCGGGCTCGGGTGGAGGGCGAGCAGCTCCGCGCGGAGGACGGCGGCGTCGATCAGGCCGGCGCGGGCCAGCGCCGAGTCCTCGAAGAGCTCGAAGAGCTCCGCCCGGCTCCGGCGCAGGGCGTGGTGGAACTCGGCGCCGTAGTCGCCCTTGGTGGACCGGCCGAGGACGGCCCCCGGCACGAGGCCGCGCAGGGCGTCGGCGAGCACCGGCTTGTAGCGGTGGGGGGCGTTGCGCTCGGCGACCCGCACCGACAGGGCGGCCTCGACGACGCGGTCGTCGAGGAAGGGCGCCGCGTATTCGAGGCCCCGCGCCGAGGTGAGGCGGTCGGTCTGGGCCACCGCGCGGGCGCCCGCCCGTACGGAGGCCAGGGCCATGTGCTGGCCGCGCTGCGGTGCGAGCGGTGCCGTGCCGGCGCCGGCGGCCTCGTGCAGCGCCTTCTGCACGGTCCGCACCGCCTCGGGGGTCGCCCAGGCCGGCATGCGCGGCTCCGCGCCCCAGCCGACCGGGAGGGAGCGGAGGGTGTGGGACAGGGTGGGTGCCGGCGCCGTGAGGCCGTCCGCCCAGGCGCCGAGCCACTGGCCGTAGGTGCTGCGGTCGGCCAGGCCGCGCAGGAGCGGCCACAACGGGCCCTGGAGGAAGGCGTGTTGCCTACGGACACGGCCGAGCGCCGCCAGCGGGCGGCTGCGGACGTAGTCGTGGAGGTGCTGGGGGAACGCGGTGAACAGCTCGTCGGCCCCACCGCCCGTCATGTGCAGCCGCGAGGACCGCTCGGTCATCAGCCGGGTGAGCGTCGCCAGGCGGGCGGCCTCCCGGGCCCACGGGCCCGGCGCGTCGTTGGGGTCGGTCGCCCCGGCCATCTCCGCGTACCAGGAGGGTGCCGCGTGCACCGTGCCGGTGGCCCCGTCGCCGGCCACCAGGTGCTGGGCGGCGCGGAGTTCGGCGGCGGCGCGCTCGGCCCAGACGACGTCGTCGTTGCCGGCGTCGTGGCACTCCCAGCGCAGGGTCACCAGCCCGGCGCCGCCGTGGCGCGCGGCCAGGAAGCAGAGGCTGGTGGAGTCCATGCCTCCGGAGAGGTCGGAACTGATCGTGCCGCCGCCGGCGGCGCAGGACGCGACGGCGGCCTGCAGCGCCCGGCGGACGGCGTGGGCCCCCTTGGCGGCCGGGACGTCCGGAGCGGGCGCGGTCCACCAGCGGCGGGTGTGCGCCCGGCCGTCGGCCTCGACGACGAGGCAGTCCTCGGGCCGCAGCGCGTCGACGCCCTCCCAGACGCCGTGGACGTCCAGGGGGTGGGGCGGGGGCGCGGACAGCAGGTGCAGCGCCACCGTCCGTTCGTCCACGCGCGCGTCGGTCAGGGCGGCGAGGGTGTCCGCCCTGCACGCCGCGATCGTGGCCCGCCCCACGCGTGTGTGGTGGACCCGCCGGACGCCCGACGCGCTGCCGCGCACGCTGACGCGGCGGTCGATCGAGGCGACCACGTGGAAGCTCCCCGCCAGGTCCCGTACGGCCCGCTCGCCGTCCTCGACGTGGCGGGCCCGGCGCAGCCCGACCGCGAGCTCGCCGGCGGTGACCGGGCAGCGGCCGATCACCGCGAGCCGGGCCGTGCCGGCGTCGGCGACGGTCAGCCGGTCGTCCGGCCAGTCGCCGAGCAGCCACGGGCGGCCCGAGGCGTGTTTCACGACCCGTGGGGCGCGCGGGAGCAGGGCCTGGGCGGCGGGGCGGGCGACGTCGCCGTCGGGAAGCGCGACGAACCACGTACCGACGGTCATGACGTACGCCTCTCCCCCGAGATCCACGGCGCCGGCGGCGGCTCCGGCACGACACCGGACCGCACCGCCTTCCGGAGGCTCCCCCGGCGTCAACCCGCCCATCCGCGCTGCCGAATTGTCAACCCTTCCGAGTGGATCGAAGGATGGTCATATCGCATGAGGAACGGCTACGACGGCCGCTTCCGGGGCGCGCTCGGCACGACCATGATCCGCCCGTAGTAGCCGGCCGCGAACGACTCGCCCACCGGCTCCCCGCCGACCTCGACCCAGGCGTGGGCGCGGAACGGCGCCGTACGCACCCCCGTGCACCAGTCCGGCCAGACGCCGCGCATACGGCACAACACCGCGGTGGCGACGGACCGTTGCAGACACCCCTCGCCCGCGCAGCGCGCGCTCACGGCGACCACCGCCTGCCGCGCGGCGAGCGCCTGCGCGGCGGTGGCCGGCGCCGCGCCGCGCCGCAGTAGCGTCAGGGAGCGCCGGATGCGGCCGGGCGGCATCAGGACGATCAGCCGGGCCACGGCCGTGGCCAGCAGCGCGGGCGGCCGGTGGTGGGGCGGGATGATGTCCCGGGCCGCCGGGACCATGGGCTGGCTCATGAGACCGTCACCAGGCCCGCCTCGCGCAGGGAGCCGACGATGGACGCCACGTCGTCCGCCGTCCGCTCGGGGGTGACGCGCGGATACCGCGCGGCGAGCCGGCGCGCCGCGTCGTCCTGGGTGGCGCCGTCGAGCAGCGCGCGCAGGACGAACGCGGCCGTGAGGTTCAGCTGCCAGTACCGGCCGGTCGTTTCGTTCAGCAGCACCATTCCGTCCTCGGTGTCCGCGGCGGACACCGAGGGATGCAGGGCGAGGGTCACGGTTGTCCTCCGGTGGCACGGTCGGGAGTGGCGGCCGGATCGAGCGGCACCGGGCGGCGACCACCACGGTGCGCGAACCACGGTGCGGGAACCACAGTGCGAGAACCCCAGAATTCCACGCGCACCGCACCGGAGCGACTACTTCGGCACGAAAGCCCGGATTTCCGACTGGAGCCGCCCGAGCCGTCTCGACGCCCCCGCACCCCCTGGACACCCCGGTACGGGCCCGCGTCCCGCGTGTACGGCGCGTCCGGACGTGGCCGACTTCTTCCGCTCTCGACTCGTTTTATCCAGCAGTCCCATACGAGCCATCGGCATATTCCGGCCAATCAAGATATGACCCAACACGACCACCTAGTCTCAGCCATATAGTCATCCCCGCAACGCGCTGATCACTTACGGTCATCGGACGTCAGCGACCTGTCAGCAGCATGTCAGCGGGCCTTTCTGACGCGCTTTCCGTGGACCGCCAGGCTCCATTTCGCACGACTCTTCCAGTGCACTTTTCGGCCTTCACCTTCACACCAAGGGGATGATCCGTATGTCCGAGCCGGCACGCACCATCGACTTCGGCCTCCAAGACCTCGACCTGGACCTCGGCGACCTCACCGTCACCTCGATGCGTGACACCGTCGCGCTCCCCGAGGGCGGCGCCTCCAACAGCGGGAGCTCCTGCTCCTGCGGCTCCTCGTCCTGCGGCCAGCCGCACCTGCCGCACCCGAACGTGTGACCCCGGCGCGCGTCCCCTGACGCGCGCCCGGCTCCACGCGATCGCCTGACGCCCGCCGCGGACCGTACCTCTTTCATCAGGGGCGGCCCGCGGCGGGCACCCGCACCACGAAGGGACGGGACCCGCATGCCGCACCCCACGGACGCCGACAGCCACGCCGACACCCGCACGGGCACCGGCACCGGCACCGGCACCGGCACCCGCACCGTCGGCCACCTCGTACGGTCGGCGCCGTACGCACTCGTGCGCGCCACCGTCCTCACCCACCCGGCACAGGGCCCGGACGCCGCGGAGTTCCGCGACACGCTCGCCCGCCTCGCCGCCGCGGAAGGCGAGTCGCTGGCGATCGCCGGCCCCCTCTGCGACGACCTCTACGCCAGCCACGACGACCACTCCGCCGAGTTCCACCGGGACGTCGTCCTCCCCCTGCGCCGCGCCCTGCACAACGGACGCGCGCCCCGGCCGGTCCTGCTCGACCGGCTCGGCGACCTGCCCGCCCGCCTACCCCGCCTCCGGGCCTGGCTCGCCCTACGGGACCGGCGCACCGCCCTCCTCGCCGCCCTCGACCGCACCGCCGGCCCCGCCCTCACCGCCGAACGCACAGCCCTCGCCGCCCTCTGCCGCGACCCCGCCCTCACCAAGGCCGTCGCCCTCACCAGCACCGACCTGCTGCGGGCCGTACGCCGCGCCGGTGACGGGGCCGACGACCGCAAGGCGCGCAAGGAGGAACCCACCGTCCTGCGCTACGCCCTGCGGGCCAGCACGAAGACCAGCCCGCTGTCGTGGTTCACGGCGGTCGGCTGGGGGCCACTGCCGGAACCGTCGGACACGCCGGGGCCCCGACGTGCGAAGGCATGGGGCGAACCGGGCCTGTTCGACGGCCTGTTGACGAACACGGTCACCGTCAACCGCGCGCTGACGGCCGCCCTCACCGCCGCCCTGCTGGACGCCCCGCACCGCCGCGCCGGGCTCCCCCACCGCATCACCAGCACCGCCCGCATCACCGACGGCGGCCGTGCGGCGTACGCGCGCGACCGGGGCGTCTTCGCCGGGGGCCGCTACCTCGTCGCCGACGAGGACGAGGCCGAACTCGCCCTGACCGGCCCGCTGCGCCTGATCACCGAACGCGCCGCGGCGCCGGTCGCCCTCGACGAGCTCGCGCACGCCCTCGCCTCCGCCCTGCCCGGCACGGACGCGGGCCCCACCGCCGCGGGCCACGAGGCGGCCCTCGCCTTCCTCGACCGCCTCGTGGAGGCGGGACTGCTCGTCCCCGCCGACCCTGTTCCGCCGCAGGACCACGACCCGCTGGGCGGACTCGCGCGGTGGCTGCGCGAGAACGAGCGCCGGAGGTCCGATGAAGAGGACGCCGCGCTCGCCGACCGCATCGCCGAGATCTCCCGTCTGACCACCGCGTTCGCCGCCGCGCCCGCCGCCGAGCGCCCCGCCCTCCTCACCGGCCTCTCCGGCCGCTGGACGTCCCTGCTCGCCGACGCCGGCCGCCCCGTACCGGCCCGCTCCGCCGCCCTCAACGTCCTGTCCGAGGACGTCGTCGCGCCCCGCCCCCTGCGGCTCGACGGCTACCTCGACGGCGCCGACCACGAGGCCCTCGGCGAGGTCACCGCGCTGGCCGAACTCTTCGACCTCGGCCACCTGATGCGCCGGTGCGCACGCGACCGCTTCGTCGAGCGGTACGGCAGCGGAGGCGTCTGCCACCACCCGTGGGAGTTCGGCGCCGACGTCACCGAGGCCTGGGAACGGGCCGGTCGGCTCGCCGCCCTCAGCCCCGCCGACCGCGACGACTTCCCCACCGGCGCCGCCGAACTCGCCGCTCTGCGCGACACCGTCGCGGACGCCTTACGGGACGGGGACGGCGTACAGTACGCGAACGCCGTAGGGGACGCGGACGGCGACGTCGTCCTCCCCTCCGACCTCGTGAAGGGCCTGGGCGAACGGCTCCCGCGCTGGGCCGTCGAACGCCCACTCAGCCTCTCCTGGTTCCTCCAGCGCGACCCCGGCGCCGGCCTGCTCTGCGTCAACCGCGTCTACGGCGGCTGGGGGCGCTTCACCAGCAGGTTCCTCGACACACTCGACCCGCGCGCGGCCGAGGAGGTCGGCTCGCAGATCCGCCGCGGCCTCGGCCCGGACGCACGGGCCGCCCAGATCCGGCCGGTCGGCGGGTTCAACGCCAACCTCCACCCGCTGCTCGTCCCCGACGAGATCGGCCCCGACCGCGACCGCGCGACGATCGGCGAGTCCGACGTGGAGCTCGTCCACGACGAGGCGACCGACCAGGTGCGGTTCCGGCTGCGGGCCACCGGTGAGCCGCTCGACGTGCTCTACTCGGGCTTCCTCGCCCCCATCATGCTGCCGCGCCGGATCGGCGCCCATCTCGGCGACCAGCCGCACGGCCTCGTCGACTTCCGCTCGCTGGTCCCCCGGCGCACCCTCCCGGCACCCGGCGGCCAGGTGGTCCGTACGCCCCGGTTGCGCCACCGCCACATCGTCCTGCTCCGCCGGAGGTGGCTGCTTCCGGCCGGTGTCGTCCGCGCCCTGCACACGGAACTGGCCGCGGTGCGGGGAGTTCCGGCCGGGGTCGCGGCCCGCTGGCGGGCCCTTCTCGGCCTGCCCGAGCAGGTCTTCCTCCACCCCGTCGCCGCCGCCCCGACCGGCCGCACGACGGAGGACTTCCTGGCCCATACGCGGCTCCCCAAGCCGCAGTTCGCCGACCTCGGCAACGCGCTCCACCTGCGCTGCCTGGCCAAATGGCTTTCCCGCCACCCCGACGGCGTCGTCCTGGAGGAGGCGCTCCCCGCACCCGGCGGGCTCGCCGCGCCCACCCGGGCCGTGGAACTCGTCGTGGAGACCTACAGGGCCGGACGATCCGGATGACCCGGTCGAACGCGATGACCCCGATGCCCCCGATGACCGAGGAAGCGACCGTGGAATCGACCATGGAATCGACCGTGCCGGCAGCTCACCCCCAGCAGGACGGGCCCACCACCGTCACCGACGTGGCCGTCTATTACCACCACCCGGTCAAGGCACCGCTGCTGCGCGAAGTCCTGCTGCCCCTCGCCGAGTCGTACACGGCACAAGGGCTCGCCGTCCACGTCGAACGGCACTGGCTCCACGGCCCCCACCTGCGACTGCGGCTGCACGGGCCGGCGGAGCGCCTCGCGCCCGCCGCCGAGGAGGCCGCGCGGGCGCTGCGCGACTGGGTCGCGGCCCACCCCTCGCACAGCGATCTCACCGAGGCGGAGCTGCTGGAGCAGGCCGTCGAGACCGGGCGCGCCGAACTCGTCGCCCCGCCGTACGACCCGATCGTGCCGGACAACACGGTCCGGATCGAGGCCACCGACCTCGCCCCGCTGCGCGGCCTCCTCGGCGCCGACGGCCTGGCCCTGCGCGACGACCTGCTGCGCCGAGGGCTGGGCACGCTGCGGGCGGGGGCCGGGTTCCTGGGCGAGCACGGCGACAGCGCCCAGGCACGGGTCCAGCTCGCCGTGACCGCGCTGGCCGCCCACGCGGCGGCCCACCCCGGAGGGCTCGCCGGCGGCCACTACTCGTACGTCTCGCACCTGGAGGACTTCCTCGTGCACGACGACCCGGACGGGCGGCTGCGCGCGAGCTTCGAGCGCCACTGGGACAGCGCGGGCGAGGCCGTCACCGGCATCGTCGGCAGGATCGCCGACGGCGGTGCGCGCGGCTGGGAACGGGAGTGGGCCGACTGGTCGGCCGCCGCCTGGCGGCTCGCGGAGGACCGCCACGACGCCGGGGCCGATCTGCACGGTGCGCCGCTCGAGTACCGGGTACGGGCGGCCGCCACCGGGGACGCGGCGGCGGTGGAACGCTGGAACCAGGACATCCGCACCCGGTACAGCGAGTTCCACCGGCTCCTGCGCCGCTCCGACCCGCAGGGCGCGATGTGGAGCCGCCCCGACTACCTGGTCTACCGCGCCTGCACCAACGCGCTGTACCGCCTGTTCGCGATCTGCGACGTCCGGCCGCTGGAACGTTACCTCGCCGCCCACCTGGTCGTCCGCACCGTGCCAGGGCTCACGGGCTGCGACTGGCGCGCCGAGGTCGGGGCGGTCATCGACGCGGTGGAGGGCAGGTCATGACCACGCGTCCGGCCGATGCCGCCGACCCGGAGGAGACCGTCCCCGGGACGACGGGCACCTGGCGGCTGCGCCCCGGCGTGGCCGTCACCCCCCTGCGCGACGGACTGCACCTGCGTGGCCCGCGCGGCACCGTCACCCTGGAGGGCAGCGGCGCGCTGCCCGCCCTGTGGCGCGTACTTGAAGGGCCGTTGCGCACCGGTGAGACAGAGGAGTTGCTGCGGCAGGCGGAGCCGGGGACGCCCGTACGCACGGCGCTGGACACGCTGATCGCGCGGTTGGAGGACCACGACCTGCTGGTGACGGCGCCACACGCCGGGGCGACCGGGGCGAAGGCCGGGGACGACTGGCTCGCGACGACGGCCGACAATCCCGCCGAGGCGGCGTCGGCGATCGCGGCGGCGCGCGTGGAGATCACGGCCGGTGGGGCGGAGGGCTCTCCGCCGGCGGAGGCCGCCCGGCGGGCCCTGGAGCGGGGCGGCGCCGTGGTCGCGTACGCGGCGGACGGTGCGGGTGCCGGGAACGCACTGCCCGCAGGATCGTTCCTGCTGACGGCGCGCGGGGGCGGTCAGGACGAATGGGCGGTCGCCGTCGGCGTGTGCGGCGGCAGTGGATACGTCACCGCCCCGGGCAGCTCGGCGCAGGCCACGGCGGACGCGAGGGCGCTGGCGGCGCGCCTGGGCCCCTCCCCTTCTCTTTCTCCTTCTCCTTCTCCTTCCGGCGCGTCCGTCGCTCTCCTGGGCGGGGCGGCGGCCCATCGGCTGCTGTGCGCGGTCGGTGGGCTGACGGACCCGGCGCACGAGGGGGACGACCCACGGCTGCCGGACGGGCTGCCCGCCGTCCTGCTGGCGACCGCGCGGCCCCCGCGCGCCGAGTACCAGGGCTGGGCCGGGCCCGACCGGATCGACGCGGACCGGCGGACCCCGCTCGGCCCCGCCCTCACCCTCGCCGAGGCGCTGCGCCGGATGGCGGTGCTCGGCGACGAGCGGATCGGGCTGCTCCCCGCCCCGCTCCCGGGGGCCCTGCGGCAGCTGCCCGTACCGCTCGCCGCGTGTGACCTGCCCGGCGACACGACGCACGCCGGCACCCTGCTCGCCGGTGCCCCGCGCCTGGACCTGGCCCGCCTCGACGCGTTCTGCCGTACGGCCGAACTCCTGCTGGGCCAGGAGCGCTTCACCGTGGGGGCGAACCCGGAGCATGCCTGGGGACGCGCCCTGCGCCGAGCCGTCACCGCCGGCGTACGGTCCGACGCCGCCGGTACGGACTGGTCCGGTCATCCGCAGGCCCGTCACTGGTGGACCACGCTCACCGAACGCCTGGGCGTCCGGGCGCGCCTGGAGGTTCTCCGGGTCATGCCCGGCGAGGAGGCGTACCTCGCGGTCGTCCACGCCGAACCGGCCGTCGGCGGTTCTCTTCTTGGGCGAGCCGTCGAGGCGACGCCGGGGGACGCGGCCGCGTTCGCCGCGCTCTCGGCCGTGGCCACCGTCCAGGCGTCGCGCGAGGAGGTGACGGTCCGGCACATGTGCGGGTCGGACGGTTCCGTGGCGACCCTGGCGTCCGCCGACGCGCGGCCGGCCGCCTGGGAGGACAGCGGCTGGACCGCCGGCTGGCTGGCGGAACTGGCCGACCGGGAGGTGGCGTTGCACACCGCCCTGCACAGGGTGACCGGTCTGCGCGCCCGCCGGGCCGTCCCGGCCTCGCCCGGGGCCGTGGACCTGGCCGCGCGGCTGCGGGCCTGCGGCTTCACCGTGCTGGCCACCAAGAAGGGTGAGCGATGACGTCGGCCGTGTCCCCTCTATCTGTATCCACCTTGACCGCCATGCCGGTGCCGGTGCTCGATGCCGCGTCCGCGATGGCTGTCACGGCGGGCCCGGCGGTCGTCCTGATGACGGAGTGGACGCTGGGGCTCGCCGAGGAGCTGAGTCGTCATGCGCTCGCGCATCCGGTGACGCTGGTCCCGGTCCGTTTCGACGGAGCGCTGGCGGTGGTCGGTCCCGTGCTGCGGCCGGGCGCGCCCGCCTGCCTGTCCTGCGTGGAGTACCAGCGGCTGGCCACGGCGGGCGGCAGGGTGCCGTGGCAGAGCCCGAAACTGGCGCTGGCCGGTTCGCCGTCGCCCGCGCTGAGTGAGGCGATCGGAACCCTCGCACTGGAATTGCTGGAACCGCTGGAACCGCTGGAACAACCGGATACGGCCGAATCCGTGGCGACCGCCACCGTGCACGTCGTCCACACCGCCCGCGCCACCTGGTCCACCCACCAGGTCCGCCCGGTCGGCGGCTGCGCGGTCTGCCGGCCGCTGCCCGAGGACTCGGCTGCCGGGGTGACGCCCCTGCCGGCCGGTCCCCGGCCGCTGCCCGACCCGGCCGTGCTGCGCGGCGCCAACTCCCGTACGACCAATGACGGGATGCGGGCGGCGCTGCACGACGAGCGGTTCGGTCCCGTGCGCGAGCTCTTCCGGTCGGAGGACTCTGCCTTCTGTCTCACGACGGCGTTGGTGACGGACGGCCGGCTGCTGGACGACGGCGGGTACGGGCGGGCCGGGGACTTCGCCGACAGCGAGCGGGTCGCGCTGTTCGAGAGCGTCGAGCGGTTCGCGGGGATGCGGCCCACCGGCCGGCGCACCGTGCTGCGCGCGTCGTTCGCCGAGCTGGGGCCCGACCGCGCGCTGGACCCCGAACGGCTCGGCCTGCCCGACCCGGCGTACCACGGGCACCCCGCGTCGCACAGCGTCCCGTACACCCCGGAGCTGGAGATGGAGTGGGTGCACGGCTGGTCGCTCACCCGGGGCCGGGCGGTCGCCGTGCCCGAGCACGTGGCGTACTGGGACGTGCCGGGCGCCGGCCGGACACGGGTGATGTACGAGTCGTCCAACGGCTGCGGGCTCGGCAACAGCCCCGAGGAGGCGGCGTTGTACGGCCTGTTCGAGGTGGCGGAGCGGGACGCGTTCCTCATGGCGTGGTACGCGGCCACGCCGCTGCCCCGGGTGGAGCCGCCGCCCGGGGACCTGGGCACGGCGCTCCTCGCCGACCGGGCCGCCGTGGCCGGCTACCGGCTCGTGCTCCTCGACGCGACGAACGACTTCGGCGTTCCGGCGGTCGTGGCCGTCTGCCGCTACGAGGGGACGCACCCGGAGGCGCCCCGGATGTTCCTGGCGGCCGGGGCGCACCACGACCCGCGCACGGCGATCCGTTCGGCCGTCGCCGAGGTCGTCACCAATGTGCTGGAGGCGCCGCACCGCGCCTCGGCCGACGGCCGTCCGCGCGATCCCGAACGGCTTCGCCCGATGCTGGACCGGCCCGATCTCGTCCGGACCCTCGACGAGCACGTGGGGCTCAACACCCTTCCCGAGGCGGCCTCCCGCCTGGAGTTCCTGTTCGCCGACACCCCGGTCCGGCCGGTGGCCGAGGCGTGGCCGGGAGCGCCGGAGCCGGTGACCGATCTCGGTGCGCTGCTCGACGCGACCGTGGGCCGGCTGGGGGACGCGGGCCTGGAGGTGATCGCGGTCGACCAGACCGAGCCGGGTCTGCGCGACCGGCTCGGGCTGCACTGCGTGAAGGTGATCGTGCCGGGGGCCCTGCCGATGACCTTCGGGCACGTCAACCACCGTACGAGGGGCTTGCCCCGGCTGCTGGAGGTGCCGTACCGGCTGGGGCGTGTCGATCGGCCGCCGCGGTACGAGGACCTGGCGATCCACCCGCATCCGTTTCCGTGACAGCGACCAGCCCGACGAACGAGAGCGGCACGTGAGCCCTGACATCGATACCAGCACCAGCACCAGCACCTGGCACAGCTTCCACCTCTTCCTCCACTCCACCACGGAGGACACCGACGCCTTCCTGACCGACGACGTGGCCCCGCTTCTCGACGGGCTGGTGGCGGCCGGGGACGCGGAGCGGTGGTTCTTCATCCGGTACGGGGAGGGCGGCCCGCACGTACGCGTGCGGGTGCGTGGGCTCGACGCGACGGCCGCCGCCGAGCTGCCGGCCGCCCTGGCCCGGGCGGCGAAGGCACGCCCCGCCGTGGGGAACGCCTGGCCGTCGCACCACGGCGAGGTCCGTGAGGTGCCGTACGTCCCGGAGACACGCCGCTACGGCGGACCGCGCGCGCTCCCGACGGCCGAGCGGGTCTTCGCCGTCTCCTCGCGGGTGGCCGTTGAGGCGCTGCGCGCCCTCCGCCGGGCGTCCGCCGGGTCGGCGCGGCTCACGCTCGCGGCCGACCTGGTCCACGCCACCGTGCACGCGCTGGGCATGGACCGGCTCGAAGGGGCGCGGTGGCTGCGCCGGCACGCGGCGGGCTGGCGGTGGGTCGACGAGGTGGAACTGCTGCCGGGCGCGGTGGTGCACACGCGGGTCAACTCGGTGTACGCGGCGCGGCACGCGGCCTTGGAGCACCGGTCGCGGACGCTGCGCGAGTCGCTGGAGGCGGGCACGGCGGCGCCGTGGCTCGCGGAGTGGGCCGGGACGGTCGCGGACGCGGACGCGCTGCTGCGCGCGGAAACCGGCGGCGAGGCCGGTGCGGCGACGGTCCTGCCGTGGGTGTGGGCGTCGCAGGTGCACATGCTCCTGAACCGGCTCGGCGTCACCCCGGACGAGGAGCGGGCGGTGTGCCGGCTCGTGGCCCGGACGCTGCTGGACGCGGGTGAGCCGCCGGCGTTCTTCGCGGAGGGGCACGCCGCGCCGGACCTGCGGTACCTGGAGGGCAGCAAGTTCCAGATCGGCCGGCACGAGGACACGGCCCTGCGCCCGCTGGAGCCGGAACCCACGCGATCGGCGGTCCCGGGCCTCCCGGAGATCCCATTGCCCGGGGGTGCCCTGCCGGAGGTGTCGCTGGGGTCCGTGCTGGCCGGCAGGGCCTCCGTGCGGGGTGCGCTCGGCGGCCCGCTGGACGCGGAGACGCTCGGGACGCTGCTGTGGAGTGCGCTGTCCGAGAGCGGCCGTAGCGAGCAGCGCCTCGCGGACGGCTCGACCCGGTCGCTCGTCCACCGCCCGTACCCGAGCGCCGGGGCGCTCTACACGGCCCGGGTGCGCCTGCTCGCCCTCGACGTGGCCGGTCTCCCGTCGGCCACCTACGACTGCGTGCCCGAGCGCCGCACGCTGCGCCGCGTCGGCCCGGCGCCGTCGGTGGCCGACGTCAAGACGCTGTCGACGTACCTCTCGCGTCCGTCGGAGGACCCCGACCGGGTCGGCGTGGACGAGGCGCCCGTGGTCCTGGGCCTCTACGTGAACCTGGGCCTGCTGCGCCGGCGCTACGGCCAGCGCGCCCTGCGACTGACCCTGCTGGAGGCGGGCCACCTGGCGCAGAACCTGCTGCTCACGGCGACGGCCCTGGGCCTGGCGGGCACCCCGCTCGGCGGTTTCCACGACGACCTGGCCCACGAGCTGCTGGGCCTGGACGACCTGGACCACCCGCTCCAGTACCTGCTGCCCCTGGGCCGCGCCCTGCACGGGTGAGGCTGGGGCCGGCTCCGGTACTACCGGTCAGCCGGCGGTGCGGACGACCTTCTCGACCTCGCACTTGGCGCCGGTGGTGGCCGCGCCCGGCTTGGGGGTGTAGGGGGTGGAGACGTCGTGGGTGTCCTCCTGGCCCGGGCGGACCAGGAGGAGTCTGGCGGTCTGCTCGTCGAGGGCGGTGCCGTCGGGGGCCGTGAACTTCACGGTGACCTCGTAGCTGTAGGCGTTCGAGTTGCCGTTGGTGGCCTTCACCTTGGCGGTCACGCCCTGCTTGTCGGCGTAGGCGCAGCTGGCGATCTGGACGTCCTTCGCGGCGGCACCGCTGTCGTCGATGGCGGCCGCCGGCTTCGATCCGGAACCGGAGCCCTGCTCGTCCGAGCCGCTGCTGCAGCCGGCACCTGTCGCTGCCAGGACGGTGACGGCGAGCCCGGACATGGCGGTGTTACGGATCTTGCGGAGCTTCACTGTGTCTTCTCTCTGGCGAAGGACAGGGCCGACGGCAGCCCGGTCGCGGCGCCGTCATCAAGTCCGCGTCACGCTAGGCAGCAACCCGGTGGATATCCATGCCGGCCTGGGCATCGTGATGCAGTCGCGACCTAAGCGAGCCCAAGTCCTGATCAGAAGTGGCCGAAATCAGGCCATAGTGAGGCTGGTTTTATACACACGGGGCGTCGGTGAGAGTGGTAGGCGACGCGTCAGGTGCCCCGGACCATGATGGCGCCCGGGAAGGCGATGACACCGGGAGTGGCCGAGGCCCCGTCGCAACCCCGGAAGACACTGCGGTCCGCACTCTCGGACACGAGCGTCAGCACCTCCGGCGTGGCGGTGTACGTCCCCTGGTGGACCACACCGTCCTCGAGCTCGTACGCGAACACGCCGCCGGCCAGGAACGTGATCCTGAGGATCGCCTGCGGTACGTAGAGGCGGTAGGTGGCGTCCGCCGCACCACGCATCCGCGCCCGGCGATGATTAGGCTAGCCTTGCCTAACTTTCACTTCGTTCACGTTCATCACGAAAGAAAGAGGCGACACATGACGCCGAGAACGTTAGGCCGCGCCCTGATCGCCATGACGGTGGCCGCCACCGCCCTCACCGGCACCCTCACCCCCGCGGCCTCCGCCGCGCCCAGGCCCGGACACCCTGCCACCCAGGCGGCGCTGGAGAGCCAGGTCAGGGCCGGACATCCCGGCGTCCTGGCGCAGGTACGGGACGGGAACGACGTCTGGAACGGTTCCGCCGGCGTGGCGGACACCGCGACCGGTCGCAAGCGGCTCCCCGAGGACCACTTCCATATCGGCAGTATCACCAAGGCGTTCACGTCCGCGGTCGCCCTCCAACTGGAGAGCGAGGGCAGGCTCGACATCGACGACACGGTCGAGCACCTGCTGCCCGGCGTCGTGCGCGGCAACGGCTACGACGGCCGCGAGGTGACCCTCCGCCAGCTGCTCAACCACACCAGCGGCATCTTCGACTACAGCGACGACCGGAACTTCGCGCACATGGCCAGGGAGGGCTGGCCCGAGCACCGCGACGACGCCAGGACGCCCGCCGAGCTCGTGGCCATGGGCCTGTCCAACAAGCCGTACTTCGCACCCGGCACGGGCTGGCACTACTCCAACACCAACTACGTGCTCGCCGGCCTGATCATCGAGAAGGTGACCGGCCGGACCTACGCGAGCGAGGTCGAACGGCGCGTCATCAAGCCCCTCGGCCTGCGCGCCACCTCCCTCCCGGGCACCTCCACGAAGATGCCGGAGCCGCACGGCCGGGCGTACAGCAAGCTCCTCTCCGAGGACCCGGACGCCAGGATCTGGGACACCACCGAGATCACCAACACCTGGGTCTGGGCGGCCGGCGAGATCATCTCCACCACTGGCGACGTCAACCGCTTCCTCGGCGCCCTGCTGGGCGGAACGCTGCTGCCCGCGCGACAGCAGCGGGAACTGCTGACCACCGTGCCGACGGGCGACGCCGGCCTCGCCTACGGGCTGGGCCTCTACAAGTACGACCTGCCCTGCGGCGGATACGTCTGGACGCACGGCGGCGGCGTCCACGGCTCCACCTCGGAGGCCACCTCGTCCCCCGACGGCCGCCACACCATGGTGTTCAATGCCAACGGCGACTGGGCGCACGTCGAAGCGGTCGAGGTACTCGAAGCGGAGTACTGCCGCTAGCGTCGGCGCATGACTGATCACCGCACCGTCGAGGTCGAGGTCGAGGTCGGCGGCGTCCGGCTCGTCTGCCGGGTCTCGGGGCCGGAGACGGCCCCGGCGCTCCTGCTGCTGCACGGGCTGGGCGAGGGCGCGGCCGACTGGGACGGCGTGGCACCGGCCTTCGTGCGGCACCGGCGGGTGTACGCGCTCGACCTGCGCGGTCACGGGCTGAGCGACTGGCCCGGGACGTACTCGTTCGAGCTCATGCGCGACGACGTCCTCGGGCTCCTCGACGCCTTCGGCCTCCGGCGCGTGGACGTGATCGGGCACTCGATGGGCGGGATCGTCGCCTATCTGCTGGCCGCGGCACAGCCGCGCCGGGTGGGCCGGCTCGTGGTCGAGGACGCTCCGGCGCCCGTGCCCCGCGAGCCCACGCCCCGCGCCCGGCCGGAGGGCGACCTCGGATTCGACTGGGACGCGGTGGCGGCCATCAGGGGGCAGATCGACCGTCCGGAACCGGCGTGGCTGGCGGACCTGGCCGGGATCACGGCCAGGACCCTCGTCCTGGGCGGCGGTCCGCTCAGCCACGTCCCCCAGGAGAACGTGGCCGAACTGGCCCGGCGTATTCCTGGGGGGAGGTTCGAGACGATTCCGGTGGGGCACCTGATCCACGCCGCGGCACCGGAGGCCTTCACCGAGGCGACGTTGCGTTTCCTACGGAACTAGGGCTTCTCCGGTGCCGAGGACGGTGCCGCGGGTGGATCAGAAGGTGGCGGCGAAGTTCTGCGTCCACCAGGGGCCGTTGGAGCTGAAGTTGATGCCCACGCCCATCTCCTTGAAGGAGCAGTTCAGGATGTTGGCGCGGTGCCCCGGGCTCTTCATCCAGCCGTCCATCGCCGTACGGGCGTCCTTGGGGCTCTTGAAGATGTTCTCGCCGTACGTGCTCCAGCGGTATCCGGCGGCGGTTATCCGGTCACCGGGCCCGCGGCCCTCGGGCGAGGTGTGGGAGTAGTAGTCCCGGGCGGCCATGTCGTCGGAGTGGCCCTGGGCCGCGGCCTGCAGCTTGGCATTGATCTTGACGGGCGAGCAGCCGTTCCGCGCACGCTCGGCGTTGACCATGTCGAGGATCTGCTGGACGTGGGAGCCGTTCTTGCCGGTGGGCGTCTTACGGCCGGGCTTGCCGGCGACCGCGGCCGCCCGGGAACCGGCGTCGGAGCCGGACGTGGAGCCGGCCTCGGAGGTGGTGGTCCCGGTATCGTCGCCGGCGGACTTCCCCGATCCCGCGACAGCCTTCGCGGACCGGTCGCCGGCCGTGTCGGATCCCTTGGTGTCCTTGCCGCTCCCACCACCCTTGCCGGACGTGTCCGTGGTCTTGCCGGCACTCGGCGACGCACCGTGCGGAGTGGTGCTCGGCGTCGCGGAGGGTGCGGCGGAAGGTGCCGCGGAGGAGTAGGCGGCGGACGGCACGAGCTCGCCGGACGACCCGCCGGCGGCGGCCCGTACGGACGTCGCCTCGGAGTCCGTACCCTTGCCGCCGCCGTCGCCGCCCAGCGTCGTGGCCACGCCGTAGCCGCCGCCCACGACGGCCACCAGGGCGACCGCTCCGGTCACCACGGCGGCCCGGCGGGGCCGGCCGCCGGAGCGCCGGCGGGAGCGGCGGGGGCCGTCGGTGGTCGGGTCGAACGGGGTGGTGCTGCTCTCACGGTTCACGCGGATCACTTCCGGTTCGGGTCTGCTGAGTACTGCGTCCAACACTCAGGAGACCCGGGAGCCGGGAGCGGATAACAAAAATTCGGACGGCACTCCGTCACGAGGAGAAAAGGTAGCGGCCCTTCCCGTCGTAGCAGTCGCCGCGCAGGACCCTGCTGTCGACCACCACCTTCTCCCGAAGGATGTCCGCCGTCCTCCTGTCCCGTCGTTCCACGGCATCCGCCCAGGCGGAGGAATCGGCCGACAGCGCCTGGAGGTCCTTGGCGAACTTCGCGTCGTCGACCGTCGAGGCGGCCTGGCCGAGCACGCGGGCGAAAGCCTTGTAGCCGCCTATGGACGGCTCACGCATGAAGAGGTCGACGGTCAGAATCCATGGCTTCACGTCGTTCGCCTGCCGGCACACCGCGTACTTGGCCTCCTCCTGCCGGCGCTCGGCCTCGGCCTGTTGATGGTGGTGGAACCACCACCCCCCTCCCCCTGCCAGCACGGCCAGAACGGCGACGACCTTGAACACGTCCGCCGCCTTGGAGGCGATGGCCCGCCACGGCAGCTTTTCCAGGCCCAGACGGCGTGCCGCGGCGTAGAAGTGGTTGTGCTGGACGTTCTGGTTGCCGTCCTGGAACCCGGTCGGGCCCTGGAACCTCGTTCTGTCCGAGCCCTCTTCCCCCGCAGTCGAAGTCGACTCCCGGTTGGTCATAGGCGCGGACCGAGGCGGTGATCCTGTTGGTCCTGTTCGTCCTGTTGTCCCGTCGGCACGATCAACGCTTCCGAGAGCACCCCGGCCTCCCCGTCATACGTCCCTTGTCACTAGCAGCACAGTAGGCCCACCCCGTCGACCCCCTCCAGAGCTCCGCCGGCCCGGCTAGCGCTCGCCGGCCGTCCGCTCCCAGGTCTCCGCGAACATCTCGTGCAGGGGTGCCGTCGGCAGGACCCGGCCGAACGGGGAGTGGATCTCGTTGCGCCACAGCGGGCGGACCAGGTGGCTCGCCAGCTTCACGGTCTCCAGCGGCAGGTGAGGGGCCTTCAGCTCGGTCCACTCCCCCGGCAGGAACACGGTCCGGCCGGCCCGGGCCCGCTTGGCCTCCACCACCGCGCCGGTGGCGAGGAGTTCAGCGCGGACCTCCGCGTGCCGCTTGGTGGACCATCCGTTCCACCGCCGCACGTTGCGGTCGGTGGGCGCGGCCAGCGTCGCCACCTGGAGGTAGAGCGCCGCCGCGTCCGTACCCGCGCCGAGCTCCTGTGCCACCCGTGCGACCAGCTCCGGGCAGGACTGCCGCGGATCCGCCTCGTACGCGCCGACCGGCACCGCTCCCGAGGCGGCCCGGCGCATCATCCGTTCCAGCCCGCCGCCGGCGAGCAGCGGCGCCACCCGGTCCAGTTCCTCGGCGATTTCGTCGGCGCCCTCGCGGACCCGCCGCCACTCCTCGGCGTCGGCGACCGCAGCGGGCCGCAGGAAGGCGGCGCCACCGGGCGCGCACACTACCAGCGGTCCGGAGTCGTACGCGGTCACCGAAGCCCCGCTCTCGTCCCTTCGGCGGTCCGTCGCGATCGGCAGGCGGCCGGGGCCGAACCGCTCGGCTATGCGGGCCGAGGTGTCCTTCACCCACCCGCCGGTCAGTTCCAGCAGCAGGTCGGGGCGCTCCAGTTCGGCGCGCAGCCGCTCGTGGAGGGCCATCGCGCCGGCCACGGCGGGGTCGCCGACGGGCCGGTGCGTCCACGCCCAGACCAGCGCGCTCGCCATCCGCTCGAGCGCGAGGCCCACAGGGGTGCCGTAGGGCAGCTCGGGCCCGGCCGGTGGCACGGCCCTGACCTCCACCGCGGTCCCGTACCGGATCTCCAGCTCCCAGCCGGCCGCCGGCACCGTCGCGTCGTCGGCGGCCTCGTAGCCGCCGGCCAACCGCCGCGCCCACACCTCGGAGAGCCCCAGGTCGGCCTCCAGCGCGTCGGCCGCCTCGTCGTGCACGGCGGGCAGCGTCCCGACCAGCTCGCGCCACACCCCGGCCATCCGCTCCACGGCCGCCTCGACCCCTCCCGGCCGCCACAGCTCGGCCGGGTCCTCGGGCAGGGCGGCGGCCAGGACGGCCCGCTGCCCGGCGGCCCCGAGCCGCGCGCGCAGCGCGTCGTACGACTCGGCCGTCAGCGGGGTCGCCTTATAGGGGGCCTTACGGATCAGGGCGCGATCCTCGTCCCGGTCGGGCCGGCCGACCAGGCCGGCCACCACCAGGCGGGCCACGGACCGCCGTACGCCGGTCAGTTCGGCGAAGCGCGCGGCCGCCGACTCCGGTACGGGGACCGGTCCGTGGGTGTCGACCGCCGATACGAGGGCGCGGAGCCGTGCGGCGTCGTCACGCTCCACCTGGACGAGCCGCGGGTGTTCGGCCACCGCTGCCGGTACCGGGTCGCCGTCCGGGCTCTCGGCGGCCGGCGCCACGAACCAGCACCGCTGCCCTCCGTCGCGTACCGCCGCGGACACGACGGCGGTGCCGCCGGCGCGCAGGCCGTCCAGGGCCTCGGAGCCGCCGGACGCGCCGCCCACCCACCACCGGCTGCCCGCCCGGGCGAACGGCTGGTCGGCCCAGGTGTCCAGGAGCGCCAGCAGGGCGGCCCGGTCCGCGTCCGGGGTCGGTGCCACCGCCGCCCGCCACGCCACGGCGTCGATCGTGCCCAGGAGTTGCGACCAGTCGTGCGGCGGCGCGGACGGCGAGAGCCGGCGCACCTCCTCCGTGATCGTCCCGGCCAGGCAGGCGCCGTCGGCGGCCAGCGCGCCCAGCGTGGCCGGCAGGGCCGCGTCCGGGGTCCGCCGCCACGCATCGCTCGCCCCGTCCGTGACCAGCCCGCGCAGCGCGGGCATCAGCTCGGTGTCCGGCGCGGACCGGCGCGGCGGGGCCGGCGCCTCGGCGAGCAGGGTGACGCGCCGGTGCAGGGCGCGCCGCCGCTCCTCCACCAGGACGGCCCGCCGGGTCACCGCCACGACGGCCTCGACGAGCACCGGGGCGGTGACGTCCGGCAGCTCCCGTGCCACGGCGGCGCGCAACGCCTCCGTGCCGTCGAGGGCGGCCGCCAGCAGTACGTCCGCCGTCCGCCGCTCCACGGTCCGCAGGGCACGGGAGCCGGCCGCGTCCCGGGTGCGCAGCAGGTACCAGAAGGCCGGCGGCAGGGCCACGCCGCCGGACACGGTGACATGCCGGGCGGGCCCCACCCGCGGGTGCCGGGGTGAGTGGTGGCCGTCCAGCTCCCAGAGCAGGATGCCGTCGGCGGTGTACGCGCGTACGCCCGTCCGGGTCTCCGCCTCGGCGAGGACCACGTCCTCCACCGCGCCCTCCGGCGGCGCCCACAGCCCCCAGGGCTTCTGTCCCTGACGGTCGATGTCGAAGCGGGCCGTGCGTCCGTCCACGCTCTCGACCAGGAAGTGGTCGGGCGCGTGGTAGCGGTGGCGGGTGCGGAACAGCACCCGGGTCCCGACCAGCCCGTCCTCGCTGCCCAGTGGGGAGCCGGACAGGCCTGCGGGCAGCGGCGCCAGTTGCAGGGCCTCGGCGGCCAGGCTCATGCCCGCCTCGGACTCTCCCGCCGCTGGGGCGGTTCCGGCGGCGCGGCCGGGGAAGTCCGGCAGCGGCGTCGCGCCCCGCCGCTCGCCGGTGACCGGGTCCACGGTCTCCCACGGCCGCCTGCCGTAGACGGCGTTGGTCCAGATCCGGGAGCCGTCGCCGAGCTGCAACTCGTCCCCGTCGATGCCCTCGGTGCCACCTGGACGCAGCACGCGTCGGCCGTCGTGCCGCCCTTGCCCGTCGGCGGTCTCGAACTGGAAGCCGTAGGCCCCGTCCAGGCTGCCGCCGAACGGCACCAGGCCGCCCACCTCGTCGGGCGCGAACGGCTCCTCGGGGCGGTCGGCCCATACGGCGGTGTCGCAGTGGTAGGGGTCCGCCGCGAGGGTCCAGCTCACGAGGAAGGACCCGCCCACGTAGTGGACGGCGAACATCGTCGCCTCCTCCGGCACCGTGAACCGGCAGGAGGCCCGTACCCCGTCGGGGGCGACGGCGACGGCCCGGTCGCGCCCGAAGACCGTCAGCACCGGCCAGGTGGAGGTCACGCCGACGACGCCGGGCAGGGCGCCGCCGACCGCCGGCCCACCCGTCGCGTCGTCCGCGGCGACCTCCGCGTACACCGATTCCAGGGCCGGCCAGGCGAGTTCCTCCGGCAGGCCGGCCGCGAGCGAGCGCCGCAGCGCGCCAGCCGGGTCCGCCCCGGCGAGGGCGTCGGCGATGCCGCCGAGGGCCGCCACCGTCGGCCGGTCCAGCAGGGTCTCCAGCTCGGCCACGGCCTCCTCGGCCCCCGCCATGCCTCCGCCCGCGACGGTGTCGACGAGCTTGCCGACCCGGGCGGCGACCTCGTGGGCGATGCCCTCGTTGCCCGGCAGCAGCGTCACCGCCGACCCGGACCGGCGCCCGCGCGCCCGCCAGTCCGGCAGCAGGTCCGCGTGCACGGTCCCCTCCAGCCGGGGGCCGAACACCGGGTCGGCGGCCAGCGCGGCGAGGTCCCGCCGGGACCGCTCGCCCCAGAAGCGCATCCGAATCTCCGGGCCCGGATCGACGACCGCGACCCCGGCGGCCAGACAGGCGTCCAGCACGTCCGCGTCGAGGCCCTGGTAGTGGTGCCGGGTGGTGTGCAGCGTCACCGGGGCGCCGGCCGCCCGCAGCCGCGGCCCCAACCGGCCCACCAGGTCGAGGAATTCCGCCGGCAGCGGCTGCCGCGCGACCCCGCCTCCGGACTGTGCCGCGTACTGGTACAGGTGCGTGAAGTGCCCGACCCAGCGGTGCGGCCCGCCCTCCGGCACCACCCGCCCGGCCTCCATCGCCTCCGCCGCGCCGCAGTCGACGAGCATCCGCAGCCACGCCCCGCCGTCGGTGGTCCCTTCCGGGAACACCTCCACCAGCCCGGCCGCGATCGTGTCCGCCGGCGGATGGGCCGCCAGCACCGGCGCCGCGGCGGTCAGCAGCGCGTCGGGCACCGACTTCTTCCGGGTAACGGAAAGGATCGCGCCCACCAGCCGGGCGACCTCCTCGTCACCGTGCCCGGCCGCCTTGGCCGAGGCCCGGACCCGGCGCACCAGGTCGGCCGGCAGATCCGCCGACGAGCCCGCCCACGCGGTGAGGAACGCGTCCAGGGCGGCGTGCGCCGCGACCGGCTCCAGCGTCTCGGCCAGGAACCGCTGATGGGCCCCGAACTCCTTGGCCGGCATGGCCCCGCCCGCGGCGAACAGCAACCCGTTGGCGCGACGGTAGCCGGCGTCCACCGGCAGCCCGTGCTCGGCCTCGGCGGCCCGCGCCGCCGCGTAGGCCCGCCCGCCCGGCCGGCTCCCGTAACCGATCAGCCGGTGCCCCACGGTGTCCCAGAACCACGGCAGATGCGCCGGCGGCAGCCGCCGCGCCCGTGCCGCCATCGCGTCGACGAACCGGCCGGGCTTGGTCCAGGACCGGTTGAGCTCGGACCCCATGTCCTGGACCAGGGCACGCGCGGCGGCGGCCGCACCCGGGTCGTGGGCGTCGACCCAGTCGGCGTAGGTGGTCGAAACGTGCGTGCCGGTGGTGGGCAACAGGGCGTCGAGCGAGGCGAACATGCCGGGATCGTCGCACGCCCCACTGACAACGCTCCGGCGGGAGCTCGGCCGCCCGGGTGGTCTCCCGTGGCGGTCCGGGCAGGACTGGGAATACGAGCATGTGAGGAGGTTCGGACGGCATGACGGATCGCGCGCGCATCGACGTCCACCAGCACCTGATCCCGCCGGAGCGGCGCCAAGCCATGTCCGGCCGTGCCGCGGCCTTCGGGTGGCCGGCGCCGGTCTGGGACGAGCGGAGCGCGATCGCGATGATGGACCGCCGGTCGATCGCCACGGGCCTGCTGTCGTACGCCGCTCCCGTCGGGCCGGCGGACGACCCTGCGGGTGCCCGCGCCACGGCCCGGCGGGTCAACGAGTACACGGCGGAAGTGGTGAAGGAGCGGCCCGACCGGTTCGGGCACTTCGCCGTCCTTCCCCTGCCGGACGTGGACGGCGCGCTCGCCGAGGCCACGTACGCCCTGGACGCACTGGGCGCCGACGGGGTGATGGTGCTCAGCAACGCCCACGGCCGCTACCTCGGCGACCCCGCGTTCGAGCCGCTCTGGGCCGAGCTGGACGCCCGTGCCGCGGTTGTCCTGATCCACCCCACCGCGCCACCGGGCACCGCGCTCCCGGACCTGCCCGGTCCGCTGGTGGACTTCCCGTACGACACGACCCGTACCGCCCTGCACCTGGTACTCAACGGCGTACCGCGCCGGTACCCGCGCGTCCGGATGATCCTGCCCCACGCGGGCGGCTTCCTGCCGTACGCCGCCCACCGGTTCGCGTGCGCGGGCCGGCTACGACCCGGCACCACCCCCGAGGGAGTACTGGCCGACCTGCGGCGTTTCTACTTCGACACCGCCTTCGCCGCCGGCCCGGCCACACTGCCCTCGCTCCTCACCTTCGCGGCACCCGGACACGTGCTCTACGGCAGCGACTTCCCGATGGTCCCCGAGGACTGGGGCACGGACTTCGACGCGGCCCTGGACGCCTACCCCCACTGGGCACCCGGGCAACTCCACGCTGTCGACCGCGGCAACGCCGAAGCCCTCATCCCCCGGTTGGCCCCGGGCCGTCCAGCCACTCGGTGTACCAAGCCCGAAAACCCGGGCTCACCGGAGTGAATCCTCCCCAGTCCGGATCGAACTGCCAGATCTCACCGGCGCGCGGACCGTTGAGGACCAGCCGGACGAAGATGCCGCAGCCCCGTTCGGCGAGCATGAGGGTGCCACGGCAGAGTGCGTCGGCCTGTGCGCCGATCCGGCCGGGAAGGGGCTCGACGAGCGGGAAGGCCGCGGCGAGCCGGCCCGGCACCCGGTCCTCCTCCCACTCGTCGTCCACGGCCCACTCCTCGCCGGCCTCCGGACGGGGGTGGACGAGCGGCATCAGCCCATGGCAGGGACCGGCGGGCCCATCGCCCACCTCGGCGACGAAGGACCGGTACTCGGCGGGCAACTGGATGCCATGCGTCTCCTCGAAGACCCGGATCTCGGCCTCGGACAGCGGAGGCGCCAACGCGTACCGATGCGTGTCGGCCCCGAAGCGCTCACACCCCGGATCCCCCGCAGCCATCTCTCCCACGCGCGCATGCACGCCTTCCGCGTCCCAGCTCTCCATCCGGCGACGGTAACAGCGCTCGACGAGACAACTCTCGGCACGGGCGGGCAAGCGAGGTGAACGACAGGAAGCGAGAGACGTGGGGGGTACGAGTATTGTTCAGGAACAGGCTGTGCCCCGCGCTCTCTCCAAGAACCGATCCACCACCCGGCGAAATGTCCGTTTCTCCAGAAGTCACAAGAAACCGCACCCTGACCGGATGAATCCCCAGCTCACGACCTGTGGTCCCCGCGCCTGCGGGGGTGGTCCCCCTTGGCCAACGGTTCTACGGAGCGCTACCATGTGGTCCCCGCGCCTGCGGGGGTGGTCCCCGCGCCTGCGGGGGTGGTCCCAGCATCGACCGACGCATCACCGGCGTCACCGTGTGGTCCCCGCGCCTGCGGGGGTGGTCCCCAGGCCGTGGCCGCCGACCCGGTCATGGTGGTCGTGGTCCCCGCGCCTGCGGGGGTGGTCCCGCGTCCGCGTTCCAGTGGTGCACGTCCATCAGGTGGTCCCCGCGCCTGCGGGGGTGGTCCCATGTGGCGGGTCGGATGGGTCTCCCACCGCGCGTGGTCCCCGCGCCTGCGGGGGTGGTCCCGACCGGTACTGCCGGTGCGGGCGGTCGACGCTGTGGTCCCCGCGCCTGCGGGGGTGGTCCCGCTTGACCTCCTGTCCGCTGCGGCGGACACCGGTGGTCTCCGCGCCTGCGGGGGTGGTCCCACCAGACACCAGTGGGAGAAGGATCGGGCCCGGTGGTCCCCGCGCCTGCGGGGGTGGTCCCAGCTCCGGGGCGCCTCCGACGGCGCCGGTCTGGTGGTCCCCGCGCCTGCGGGGGTGGTCCCGGGGATTTCGGGCGACGCCTCGCCCGATGCTTGTGGTCCCCGCGCCTGCGGGGGTGGTCCCATCAACGTGCCGGGCGACTCCGGGGACTGCCCGTGGTCCCCGCGCCTGCGGGGGTGGTCCCAGGGCCAGATCATCACCGAGGCGTTTGGCCGGGTGGTCCCCGCGTCTGCGGGGGTGGTCCCCCAGTTCGATACGTGTTGCCTGGTAGACCTCGGTGGTCCCCGCGCCTGCGGGGGTGGTCCCGGAGGACGAGTGACACCTGAGATGGAAGAGCGGTGGTCCCCGCGCCTGCGGGGGTGGTCCCGAGAACACCGACGACAATCAGACTGCTGGTCAGTGGTCCCCGCGCCTGCGGGGGTGGTCCCGAGAGCACGGTGGCGTCGGCGGTGGTGCCGATGTGGTCCCCGCGCCTGCGGGGGTGGTCCCCACATCGAGCCCGAGACGTGGTAGCCGGTGCCGTGGTCCCCGCGCCTGCGGGGGTGGTCCCAGGCCCGCACCCTGCTCGCCGAGACGGCGGAGGTGGTCCCCGCGCCTGCGGGGGTGGTCCCGACGGCAACCCGATGCTGCAGCTCGTCGTCACGTGGTCCCCGCGCCTGCGGGGGTGGTCCTTGGCACCCATCCCCACGACTGCACGCTCATCGTGGTCCCCGCGCCTGCGGGGGTTGTCCCGGGTAATTGGGCTGGGGGGCGATGTCGACGCCGTGGTCCCCGCGCCTGCGGGAATGGTCCCGCCTTCAAGGGCGCTCTGGCCGAGCGCGTCAGGTGGTCCTCGCACCCGCGGGGGTGACCCATGGGGAACCGCACCATCATCGTGCTCCCTGCGTCTGCAGGGCTGGAAGAGACCTCTGCCACCTCTTGGCCCCGCTGGTGCTTCCAGTCAGCCCCCTGCAGGGTCAACTGGGGAACCGCATCCTTTTCCCCCTGAATGAACCCCAACACGATCTTCGTCGGCGCTGCTAGCCTCATACACCCCCCACACCCCCCGTCACCCGCTCACCATCTGGCCACGCGGGGGGGGGGGGGGGGGGGGGGGGGGGGGGGGGGGGGGGGGGGGGGGGGAGAAGGGGGGGGGGGGGGGGGGGGGGGGGGGGGGGGGGGGGGGGGGGGGGGGGGGGGGCAGGGGGGGGGGGGGGGGGGGGGGGGGGGAGGGGGGGGGGGGGGGGGGGGGGGGGGGGGGGGGGAACGCCCCCCCCCCCACCCCCCCCACGGCCTCTTCGTGCCGGGCACGGATCATCTCCTCGACCTCCCC
>NZ_JBWKFM010000011.1:182221-236791 GCF_056434285.1 Streptomyces sp. NPDC044063 | reverse complement strand
CCACAACTACCCTTTCCTCGTTTGCTGAAAAGGGCTGCAACGGGACCTGCGGCCCCCCCCCCCCCCCCCCCACGCCCCGGCCTCCCCGGCCGCCGCCCGCGCGCCCGGTGAGGTGCGGCCCGCCGCGCCCCTCGACGCCGATGTCCGCGAGCTCCTGCTGCACGGCGCGCATCACGACCCGCACGCCGTGCTGGGGGCGCATCACATCCAGGGCGGGGTGCTCTTCCGGACCCTGCGCCCCCACGCGCGCGCGGTCTGCGTGGTCGCCGAGGGGCTGCGGGTCCCGCTGCGCGACGAGGGCGACGGGTTCTTCGCCGGGGTGCTGCCGCTGGCCCGCATCCCGACGGGGTACCGGCTGCGCATCGGCTACGCCGACGCCGAGGTGGAGACCGACGACCCGTACCGCTTCCTGCCGGCGCTCGGCGAGCTGGATCTCCACCTGATCGGGGAGGGCCGGCACGAGCAGCTGTGGCACGCGCTGGGCGCGCGGCCCATGACGCACGACGGCGTGGCCGGCACCCGCTTCACCGTCTGGGCGCCGAACGCGCGGGGGGTGCGGGTCGTCGGCGACTTCAACCTCTGGGACGGCACGCCGCATCCGATGCGCTCGCTGGGCGGCACCGGGGTGTGGGAGCTGTTCCTGCCGGGGGTCGGCGAGGGCGCCCTGTACAAGTTCGAGATCACCCGGCCGGACGGCTCGCGCGGCCTGCGGGCCGACCCGATGGCCCGGCGGACCGAGGTGCCGCCGGCCAACGCGTCGATCGTGCACGCCTCGCACCACGTGTGGCGCGACGGCGCGTGGATGGACCGCCGGGGGGCGCGGCCGGTGCACGAGGCGCCGTTCTCCGTCTACGAGGTGCACCTGGCCTCCTGGCGGCCGGGGCTGACGTACCGGCAGCTGGCCGAGCAGCTGCCGGCGTACGTGAAGGACCTGGGCTTCACCCATGTCGAGCTGATGCCGGTGGCGGAGCACCCCTTCGGCGGCTCGTGGGGGTACCAGGTGACGGGCTTCTACGCGCCGACCGCCCGGCTGGGCACGCCCGACGACTTCAAGCACCTGGTCGACTCGCTGCACCGGGCGGGCATCGGGGTGCTGATGGACTGGGTACCGGCGCACTTCCCCCGCGACGACTGGGCGCTCGCGTGCTTCGACGGCCGGCCGCTGTACGAGCCGCAGGACCCGGTACGGGCGGCGCATCCCGACTGGGGCACGCTGGAGTTCGACTACGGGCGCCGGGAGGTCCGCAACTTCCTGGTGGCGAACGCGGTCCACTGGTGCGAGGAGTACCACGTCGACGGGCTGCGGGTGGACGCCGTCGCCTCGATGCTCTACCTGGACTACTCCCGCGGGCCGGGGCAGTGGACGCCCAACGCGCACGGGGGCCGGGAGAACCTCGACGCGGTGGCGTTCCTCCAGGAGATGAACGCCACCGTCTACCGCCGCTGCCCCGGGGTGGTGACCATCGCCGAGGAGTCCACCGCGTGGGACGGCGTCACCCGCGCCACGCATCTGCGGGGGGCTGGGGGCTTCGGCGGGCTGGGCTTCGGGCTGAAGTGGAACATGGGCTGGATGCACGACTCGCTGGAGTACATGGCGAAGGAGCCGGTGCACCGCAAGTACCACCACGGCGAGATGACCTTCGCCATGGTCTACGCGTACAGCGAGAACTACGTGCTGCCGATCTCGCACGACGAGGTGGTGCACGGCAAGCGGTCGCTGGTGTCGAAGATGCCGGGCGACTGGTGGCAACAGCGGGCGGACCACCGCGCGTTCCTGGGCTTCATGTGGGCCCATCCGGGCAAGCAACTGCTGTTCATGGGGCAGGAGTTCGCGCAGGGCGCGGAGTGGTCGGAGGGTCACGGTCCGGACTGGTGGCTGCTCGATCCCTCGTACTCCGCCGAGCCCGACCACCGGGGCGTGCGCGATCTGGTGCGCGACCTCAACCGGCGGTACCGGGAGACGCCCGCGCTGTGGGAGCGGGACACCTCGCCCGAGGGGTTCTCCTGGGTCGACGGCAACGCCTACGAGGACAACGTCCTCGCCTTCCTGCGCTTCGCGGCCGACGGCTCGCCACTGCTGGCCGTCAGCAACTTCTCCCCGGTGGTGCGCGGCGGCTACCGGCTGGGGGTGCCGGCCGGGGACACGGTGTGGGAGGAGTGCCTCAACACCGACGCGGAGCGCTACGGGGGCGGCGGGGTCGGCAACGCGGACCCGGTGAAGGCCGAGGCGGTGCGCAGCCACGGCCGCCCGGCGAGCGTCACGCTGACGCTGCCGCCGCTGGCGACGGTGTGGCTGCGGCCGGTGTGACCGCCTCGCGCGGGGCCAGTTCCCGTGCCGCCCGGACGAGCAGGGGGAGGGACGGCGCGGGCGCTTCCTCGCGCCAGACCAGGTCGAGGTCGACGGAGGGCAGGTCGTCGCGGACGTCCAGGGCCACCGCGCCCGCGGGGAGGTGGCGGGTGAAGGTGCGCGGGACGACGGCGAAGTCGTGGCCGCCGAGGGTGAGGTGGCGGAAGCCGGGCATGGACTCCTCCTCGACGGCGAAGTCCTCGCCGGTGCCGCGCAGCGCGGCGAGGAGCGCGTCGTGGAAGGCGGGGGCGATGTCGCGCCGGATGATCCGCAGCCGGTCGCCGCGCAGCTCCGCCAGCGAGAGCTCCGCGCGCCCCGCGAGCCGGTGGGAGGCGGCGAGGACGGCGACGAGGTCCTCCCGGGCGAGGGTCAGCCGGGCCAGCCCCGGGCGGTCCGGGAGGCTGCGGGACAGCGCGGCGTCGATCTCCTCCCGCTCCAGCGCGCCGAGGAGGTCGGCCGACCACATCTCGCGGCTCTCGACGCGCACCCCGGGGTGGCGGGCGCCGAGGGCGGAGAGGATTCCGGGGACGGCCCAGTAGGCGGCGCTGGTGACGTAGCCCAGCCGGACCGTGCCCACGGTGCCGCGGGCGGCGCGCACGGTGCGTTCCACAAGGGCGTCCGCCTCGGCGATCAGGGCCCGGGCGCCGTCCACGAAGACCCGGCCGGCCTCGGTGGTCCGGGTGGGGCGCCGCTCGAAGAGCCGTACGCCCAGGTCGCGTTCGAGGGCCGCGATCTGCCGGCTCAGCGGCGGCTGGGCCATGTGCAGCCGGTCGGCCGCCCGCTGGAAGCCGCCCTCGTCGGCCACCGCCACCACGTACCGCATGAGCCGGAGATCCACCATCGTCATACCCGCAGGGTATCTCCACCGTACGGAACCGGTCTTGGTCAACTCCCCCTCGTACGGCCCAGAATCGAAGACGTCACCCCACCTCCCCCTGACTTTCCCAGGAGCACGTCATGCACGCCCGTCACCTCGCCTCCCTCCGCGTCTCCGCCCTCGGTCTGGGCTGCATGGGCATGAGCGACTACTACGCGCCCGGCGACGAGGCCGGCTCGCTCGCCACGATCCGGCGGGCGCTGGACGTGGGGGTGACCTTCCTCGACACGGCGGACGCCTACGGCCCCTTCACCAACGAGGAGCTGGTCGGCCGGGCGATCGCGGGCCGCCGGGACGAGGTCGTCCTGGCCACGAAGTTCGGCGCCGAACGGCTGCCGGACGGCAGCCCGGTGGGGGTCAACGGGCGGCCCGAGTACGTCCGTTCCGCGTGCGAGGCGTCCCTGCGGCGGCTCGGCGTCGACCACATCGACCTCTACTACCAGCACCGTGTCGACCCGGACGTCCCCGTCGAGGAGACGTGGGGGGCGATGGCCGAGCTCGTCGCCGCCGGCAAGGTGCGCCACCTGGGCATCTCCGAGGCCTCCCCGACGACGGTCCGGCGGGCGCACGCGGTGCACCCGATCACCGCGGGGCAGTACGAGTACTCGCTGTTCACCCGGGACGTCGAGGACGCCCACCTGCCCGTGCTGCGCGAGCTGGGCATCGGGCTCGTCGCCTACAGCCCCGTCGGGCGCGGCCTGCTGACCGGGGCGTTCTCCACCGGGCAGTACGGCGAGCGGGACTTCCGCCGCACGGCGCCACGCTTCCAGGGCGAGAACCTCACGGCGAACCTCGCCCTCGTGGAGCGGGTGCGGGCGCTGGCCGCCGCCAAGGGCGTCACACCCGCGCAGCTGGCGCTCGCCTGGGTGCTGGCGCAGGGGCCGGACGTCACGGCCGTCCCGGGGACGAAGCGGGTGGCCTACCTGGAGGAGAACGCCGCCGCCGCCGACGTCGTGCTGACCGCGGCGGAGCTGGCGGCGCTGGACGCGGCCGTGCCGCGCGGCGCGGTGGCGGGCGAGCGCTACGACGCGGGCCGGATGGCGCAGGTCGACCTCTGATCCGACGACGCGGGGATGCGGGGATGCGGCGGTGCGGTGGCCCGCCGGTCCGCGCCCGGCCCTGCCCCGGCCCGTCGTCAGGCGGGCACCGGCTGCTTCTCGTCCGGCTTCTCCCCCGGTCCGGCCTCCGGTGCCGCCGCCTCGTCCACGAGCGTCGCCTCGTCGAAGGGGAGCCGGCCGGCCAGCACCTCGGCCGCCCGGGCCTTGTCGATCTCCTTGGTCCAGGTGCCGATGAGGACGGTGGCCACCGCGTTGCCCGCGAAGTTCGTCAGCGCCCGGGCCTCGCTCATGAAGCGGTCGATGCCGACGATCAGGCCGACGCCGTCGACCAGTTCCGGCCGGTGCGACTGGAGGCCGCCGGCGAGGGTGGCGAGGCCCGCGCCCGTCACGCCCGCCGCGCCCTTCGACGCCACGATCATGAACAGCAGCAGCGACACCTGCTGCCCCAGCGACAGCGGCCGCCCCATCGCCTCCGCCACGAACAGCGACGACATCGTCAGGTAGATGGCCGTGCCGTCGAGGTTGAAGGAGTAGCCGGTGGGGACGGTGATGCCGACGACCGGGCGGCTGACGCCCAGGTGCTCCATCTTGGCGATCAGGCGCGGCAGCGCCGACTCCGACGAGGACGTGGAGAGGATCAGCAGGAACTCCCGCCCCAGGTACTTCAGCAGCGCGAAGACGTTCACCCCCGCCACCAGCCGCAGCAGCGTGCCCAGCACCACGACGACGAAGATCAGGCAGGTGAGGTAGAAGCCGATCATGATGACGGCCAGCGACTTCAGGGCGTCGACGCCGGTCGCCCCGACGACCGCCGCGATCGCCCCGAACGCGCCCACCGGCGCGGCCCACATGATCATGCCCAGGATGCGGAAGACGAGCTTCTGCACATGCCCGATGCCGCGCAGCACGGGCTCGCCCGCCGCCCCCATCGCCTGGAGGGCGAAGCCGGACAGCAGAGCGACGAGCAGGGTCTGGAGCACCTGTCCACCGGTGAACGCGGACACCAGGGTGGTCGGCACGATGCCGAGCAGGAACGCGGACGTGGACTCGTGGGCGGCGCCCTTGGCCTGGGCCTCGCCGGCGTGCCGGAGGGAGTCCGTCAGGTGGAGGCCGCTGCCCGGCTCCAGGAGGTTGCCGACCACCAGGCCGATGGCCAGCGCGACCGTGGACATCAGCAGGAAGTAGCCGAGCGCGAGGCCGCCCACCGCGCCGACCTTCGCGGCCTTCCGCACCGAGCCGATGCCCAGCACGATCGTGCAGAAGATGACGGGCGAGATCATCATCTTGATCAGGTTCACGAAGCCGGTGCCCAGCGGTTTGAGCTCGACCGCGACCCCCGGCGCCGCGAAGCCGACCGCGATGCCCGCGAGCACCGCGCCGATCACCGCGAGGTAGAGGTAGTGGGTCCGGTCGGTGCTGCGGCCGGGTGGGGAGTGGACTGCCACGGCGGTCTCCTCGTCATGCGTGTCGTACCGGGAACGTCGTGCGGAGACTATGCACTCCGATGTGACGGCGGTCACCCTTGCGTGCATTACGTTCACGAACACGCCAACAGGCACACTGTCGGCCATGCGCAAACCTCGCATACGCCGCCCCCGCAGCCTGGCCGGCCAGCTCTTCGCGACACAGATCGTGCTGGTCGCCGCCGTGGTGGCCGCCTGCGCGGTGTTCGCCTACGTCTCCGGCCGGGACCAGGCGCGGGAGACGGCCCGCCGGCAGGTGACGGCCGCCGCGGCCGCCGTCGCCGCGTCCCCCGCCGTCCGCGCCGCCGTCCGCGCCCCGGACCCCAGCGCCGCCCTCCAGCCGTACGCGGAACAGGTGCGCCGCGACACCGGCGTGGACTTCGTGACCATCATGAGCCCGAACGGCGTCCGCTGGACCCACCCCGACCCGCTGCGGATCGGCGAGCGCTTCCTCGGCCACACCGGCCCCGCCCTCCACGGCCGGGCCTTCTCCGAGACCTACACCGGCACGCTGGGCCCGTCCGTCCGGGCCGTGGTCCCGGTGAAGGGCGGGCCGGCCGGGGTGACCGCCCTGGTCAGCGCCGGCATCACCGTCCACGCCATCAGCGCCGAGGTACGCCGCCAGGTCGCCGTGCTGTGCGGGGTGGCCCTGGCCGTGCTCGCCGTCGGCGGCGCCGGGACCTACCTCCTCAACTCCCGGCTGCGACGCCACACCCACGGCATGAACGCCACCCAGCTCGGCCATCTCCACGACTACCACGAGGCCGCGCTGCACGCCGTGCGCGAGGGGCTGCTGATGCTCGACGGACGGCAGAGCATCGCTCTCGTCAACGACGCCGGCCGGGACCTCCTCGGCCTGCCCGACGACGTCGTCGGCCGCCGCGTGGACGCCCTCGGCCTCCCGCCCTCCCTCACCGAGGCCCTCCTCGACCCCGGCCCGCGCGTCGACGAGGTGCACCTGACCGCCGAGCGGATCGTCGTCCTCAACACCTCGCCCGTCTCCAGCGCCAAGCGGCACGGCACCGTCGTCACCCTCCGCGACCACACCGAACTCCAGGCACTCACGGGTGAACTGGACTCCGTACGCGGCTTCGCCGAGGCACTGCGCTCCCAGGCCCACGAGGCCGCCAACCGGCTGCACGCGGTCGTCTCGCTCATCGAGCTCGGCCGCGCCGAGGAGGCCGTCGACTTCGCCACCGCCGAGCTCGAACTGGCCCAGGCGCTGACCGACCGGGTCGTCGCCGCCGTCGCCGAACCGGTCCTGGCCGCCCTGCTGCTGGGCAAGGCCGCCCAGGCCAACGAGCAGGGCGTGGAGTTCGTCCTCACCGACGACACCCGCGTCGACGACGGGCTGCTGCCGCCCGGCCTGCCCGCCCGCGACCTGGTCACCGTCCTCGGCAACCTCGTCGACAACGCCGTCGAGGCGGCCCGCGACCCCCGCCGCACCGGCCGGGTCACCGTCACCGTCCGCGCCGACGAGCACGAACTGCTGCTGCGCGTCGGCGACACGGGCCCCGGCGTCGCGCCCGAGGCCGTGGACGAGGTGTTCCGGCGCGGCTGGTCCACCAAGTCCCCGGGCGCCGCCCCGCACGGCCGCGGCCTGGGCCTCGCCCTCGTCCAGCAGGCCGCCCGGCGCAACGGCGGCACGGTCGTCCTCGGCGACTCCCCCTGCGGCGGCGCCGAGTTCACGGTCCGGCTGCCGCTGCGCGTCCCCACTTCCGAAGGAGTCCCCGCATGAGCACCAGCCCCTGTCCCGCGCCCCGGGCGGCCGCGCCCCCGATCCGGGTGCTCGTCGTCGAGGACGACCCCGTCGCCGCCGACGCCCACGCCCTCTACGTGGGCCGGGTGCCCGGGTTCACCGTCGCCGGGGTGGTCCACTCGCGCGGGGCCGCCTCGCAGTTCCTCGGGCGCCACCCCGTCGATCTGCTCCTGCTGGACCTGTACCTCCCGGACGGGCACGGCCTCCAGCTGGTCCGCTCGCTGCGCACCGCCGGGCACGCCGCCGACGTCATCGCCGTCACGTCGGCGCGCGACCTGGCCGTCGTCCGCGAGGGCGTGTCGCTGGGCGTCGTCCAGTACGTCCTCAAGCCGTTCACCTTCACCACGCTCCGCGACCGGCTGTCCCGGTACGCGGAGTTCCGGGCCGCCGCCGGGGAGGCCAGCGGGCAGGAGGAGGTCGACCGGGCCCTCGCCGTGCTGCGCACCCCGCAGCCGGTGGCGCTGCCCAAGGGGCTGGCCGTGGACACCCTCCAGGCGATCACCGAGACCCTGCGGGCCGCCGGCGCCGAGGGCGTGAGCGCCCAGACGGCCGCCGCGGCGGTGGGCATCTCGCGGATCACCGCCCGGCGCTACCTCGAGTACCTGGTGGACACCGGACGGGCCGGGCGCGCGCCGCAGTACGGGCAGATCGGCCGGCCCGAACTGCTCTACCGGTGGTCCGGCCGGCGCTGACGGCCGGCGCCCGGACGCTCCCGGGCGCCGGGGGCGGGGCGCGCGTGCGGCGGGGCCGCCGGGGGAACGTACGACTCGACATCCCAAGGTGCAGGAGGTCGTGCCGTGCGCCCCACCAGTCCCGTACCTCTCGTCGCCGCACTCACCGCCCTCGGCTGCGTCGCCGCGCTCACCGGCTGCGGCGGCTCCGGCGAGGACCCGGACACCCTGCGGGTCGTCTACCAGCGCAGCACGGACAACAAGGTCCGGTTCATGGACGACTACCTGGCCGGCATCAAGAAGGAGTTCGAGCGGGAGCACCCCGGCAGGAAGCTCCGGCTGATCCCGGTCCAGGCCACCCAGGACGACTACAACGCCAAGGTCCAGCAGATGATGCGGTCCCCGAGGACCGCGCCGGACCTGGTGCGCGAGGACACCTTCCTCATCAACTCCGACATCCGGAGCGGGTATCTCAGACCGCTCGACGACAAGCTGGCCGGCTGGCGGTACTGGGACCGCTTCGCGCCGGCCGCGAAGGCCTCGGCGCGGGCCGAGGACGGGCGGACGTACGGGGTCCCGGACGGCACCGACACCCGGGGGCTGTGGTTCAACAAGGAGATCCTCGCCCGGGCCGGCCTGCCGGCCGACTGGCAGCCCAGGACCTGGCAGGACGTCCTCGACACCGCCCGCACGATCAAGCGGAAGGTGCCCGGGGTGATCCCCCTCAACGTCTACACCGGCAAGGGCGCCGGCGAGGCCGCCGCGATGCAGGGCTTCGAGATGCTCGCGTACGGCACCGGGGCCGACCCGCTCTACGACCCGGCGGCCAGGAAGTGGGTGGCCGGCGGCGAGGGCTTCCGGGCCGCCCTGGAGTTCGTCCGCACCGTCTACGCCGAGGGGCTGGGACCCGATCCGTCGGACGCCCTCGCCCCCACCATCGGCACCAAGGTGGCCACCGACTGGCTGCCGGGCGGCCGGCTGGCCATCGCCCTGGACGGCTCCTGGCTCGGCAAGACCTGGCTGCCCTCGGGCCCCCGGCCCTGGCCCCAGTGGTCGCGGGTGCTGGGCCGGGCCGCCTTCCCCACCAGGGACGGCCGGGCGCCGGGGCGCGTCAGCCTCTCCGGCGGCTGGACCTGGGCCATCGGCGCCAAGTCGGCCAAGGCCGACCTGGCCTGGGAACTCGTCGAGACCCTGCAGACGCCCGCCAACGCCACCGAATGGACCGTACGGGACGCGCAGATCGCCGTGCGCGACGACGTGGCCGCGTCGCCCGCCTACCGCGCGTCGATGCCCGGCATCGAGTTCTTCACCGGCCTGGTGAAGGACACCCGCTACCGCCCGGCCCTGCCCGTCTATCCGCAGGTGTCCGCCGCCATCCAGGAGGCGATGGAGGCCGTCACCAGCGGCGACGCCGACGCGGCCGCCGCCGCGCGCCGCTACGACGAGCGACTGAAGTCGATCGCGGGCCCGTCGGGGGTGACGACCCGGTGACCGCGCGCCGCGTCACGGGCGCCCGCTGGCTCCCCCTGGCCCCGGCCACCGCCCTGCTGCTGCTCTTCCTCGCCGGCCCCATCGCCTACTGCGTGGTCCTGGCCTTCACCGACACCCGGCTGACCGGTCAGGCCTCGGCCTCGTTCGTCGGCCTCGCCAACTTCCGGCGCGCCCTCACCGACGAGGACTTCCTCAACGCGGTGTGGCTGACGCTGGTCTTCACCGTGCTGTCGTCGATCGTCGGCCAGAACACCCTGGGCTTCGCCCTCGCCGCCCTGATGCGGCGGGCCTCCCGGACCGTGCGGTCGGTGACGGGCGCGGTGGTGGTCGCCGCGTGGGTGCTGCCCGAGATCGTCGCCGGCTTCCTGCTCTACACCTTCTTCGCGCGGGAGGGCACCCTGAACGCCGTCCTGGACCTGCTCGGTCTGCCCCGGCAGAACTGGCTGTTCACCCTGCCCATCCTGGCCGTGTCGTTCGCCAACGTCTGGCGCGGCACGGCCTTCTCGATGCTCGTCTACTCCGCGGCCCTCGCGGAGATCCCCCGCGAGGTGACGGAGGCGGCGGAGGTGGACGGCGCGAGCGGTCTCCGCCGCTTCCGGCACATCACACTCCCCATGCTCCGCCGCTCCATCGGCACCAATCTGATGCTCAACACCCTCCAGACCCTGTCCGTGTTCGGCCTCATCTGGGCCATGACCCGGGGTGGTCCGGGCAACCGCAGCCAGACCCTGCCGGTGTTCATGTACGACCAGGCGTTCCTGAAGTCCCTGATCGGCTACGGCACGGCGGTGGCATTGCTGCTGTTGCTGGTGGGAGGGCTGTTCTCAGCGGTGTACGTGCGACTGCTGCGCGAGGAGGTGTAGATCCGTGATCACTGGCCGAGCGGCGACACGGCGTTGCACAGCGCCAGACCCGTGTCCGAGGCCTTGGCCTTCTTCTCGTCGAGGACCTTGCCCTTGTACGTGATCCGGCAGCCGCCCTCGCCCTCCGACACCATCGCGCTGACGGTGGGGGCGGCGATGCCCTTGAGGGTGACCGTCTTCTTCCACGGGGTCTTCGGCTTGTCCTCGGTGGTGAACTGCGGGTCGGCCGGCGAGCCCTTGCCCTCGTTGAAGTCGACCGAGTCGACGGAGCCGGTGACCTCGTAGGTGACCTCGAAGCTGCCGCCCACGGCCTTGTCGACGGTGTCCACGGCCTTGTCCTCGACCGACTTCTTGGCGTCGGCCGCCTTCTCCTCGACCGACTTCCTGCCCTCGGTGCCCTCCTCCTTGCCGGCGGCCTTCCGGACCTCCTCGGTGCTGCAGGCGGTCACGGCGGTCAGCGCCAGACCGGCCACGGCGAGGGCGGAGAAGGTGCGGCGGAGGTGGGCGGAGCGGTTCACGGGTGTTCCTTCGGCGGGTGGGGGGTGGTGACAGCCGCTGAAGTACACAGCAAAGGGAAGGCAAAGGCAAGCGATGGAAGGAAGGAAAGGAAGGAGGGGCCGGGGTGGGACCGCCCGGTCCGCACCCCGGCCCCTCGGGCCTCAGCCGTGGAAGGGGACGCCCGCCCCACCCCTCCCGTTTCCGTGCCGCAGCAGCACCACCGCGTTGGCGACGGCACCGAAGAGCCCGGTGACGGCGGCGACCTGGGACCCGGGCAGCGCCGCGCCCACGCTCAGCACGACGATGACGACGACCACCACCACGGCGATGTCCGGAAACGGCTTGCGTCTCCACGGGCGCCGCAGGGGACGAAGAGAGATCGACCGACCCATCCGGTCCGTCCTTCCCGCCGACGACGTCGGCCGGCCGGTCCACCATGTGTCCGCGCGCTCCGGCGGGGCCGGGACACTGGCGACCCGCCAACTGCCGTGTCACCAGCATGTATTGACCTCTGCCCCGGTTCAGACGAACGAGGCAATACCAATACAATACGCGCTCAAAGGGTGACAATGCGGGAGGACATGCCCGAATGGCCCCTCGTTCGGAAGGTGAACCCAACCCGCACGGGCGCGGCGGTGTTTGACGGGGTGCCGCTCAGGTCATGGCGACGGTCGGCGGCGTCACCGGCGGGTTCGGCCTGATGACGGCGTAGGTCGCGCCGAAGGGGTCGCAGAGCCAGGCCATGCGGCCGATGTCGGGGACATCCGAGGCCGGCACGCGGACGGAGCCGCCACCGCCCTGCGTGGTGCGGACGACCTCGTCGACATCGGTGACGGAGAAGTAGGGGATCCAGCGGGGGGTCTCGTTGGGCTCGAGGAGGGGGACGACACCGCCGAAGGACGCGTCCTGCTGATCACCGTCGGCGGTGGACAGGACGGTGTAGGTCATGCCGGGCACCTTGAGATCGGCGGAGCGCCAGCCGAACAGGCCCCGGTAGAAGGCCTTGGCGGCGGCGGGGTCGCCGACGTGGAGTTCCGCCCAGCACAGGCAGCCCTCGTCGGAGGCCCGGTCGAGGCCGCTGACGGCGGCCGGCTGCCAGACGGCGAAGTCGGCGCCGCCGGGGTCGGTGAAGCAGGCCATGCGGCCGGCCTCCATCACGTCGAAGGGGGCGACCCGCACCACGCCGCCGCCCTTCTCGACGTCCTTGGCGGTCGCGTCGGCGTCGGGCGACTGGAAGTAGACGGTCCAGGCCGAGGAGGCGCCGGCCTCGGTGAGCGGGCCGAGGGCGGCGACGTTCCGCCCGTCCTTCTGGAAGAAGCCGTAGCCGCCGGCCTCGGGGCCGGCGGACCTCAGCTCCCAGGCGAACACGGACCCGTAGAACGCCGCTGCCGCGTCCGTGTCGGGCGTGCCGAGGTCGAGCCAGTTGGGAGCGCCGGTGACGAAGTCAGTGGTGAGCATGGTGGTGTGCCCTTCGACGGAGTCCGCTGGTGTGTCTCCGGGTTTTTCTCCGGCTCTTTTTCTCCGGCCTCTCTTCTCCGGCCGGTTTCGTCCGGAATTCAGTCTGGCACCGGCGGGGGAGCCGCGCCCGGCGCGGGGGCGGCGCACGGGCGGCGGGGGCCCGGGGAGCGCCCCGGGGGTCACCCGAACGGAGCAGTCCTCCGATCGCCGGGCGGGGCGGGGAGAGGGACGATGGAGGTGCCATCAGTGAGAGCACACCCGACATCGCGCACTCAGGAGGCACGTATGACCACGGCCAAGGACATCATGACCAGCGGTGCCCACTGGATCACCAAGTCGGACAACCTCGAGCACGCCGCCCGGATGATGCGGGACCTCGAGGTCGGCGCCCTGCCGGTGGGGGACGAGACCAACGACGAGCGGCTGTGCGGGATCATCACGGACCGCGACATCGTGGTGAAGTGCGTGGCCGAGGGCCGTGCGCCGGCCGAGTGCACCGCCGAGGAGCTGTGCGAGGGCACACCGCAGTGGGTCGCCGCCGACGCCGACGTGTCGAAGGTGCTGAACCAGATGGAGACCCACCGGATCCGCCGGCTGCCGGTGATCGAGAACAAGCGGGTCGTCGGCATGATCAGCGAGGCGGACCTCGCCGAGCACCTCTCGGAACACCAGATAGCCGAGTTCGCGGAGGCCATCTACGCCCGCTGATCAGCGCCGGTCCGGCGGCGGGCGCCCGGCTCAGGAGACAGATCATGACCAAGGCGAAGGACATCATGCACGAGGGGGCGCAGTGGATCACGCGTGAGGAGACGCTGTCCCGCGCCGCCCAGGTGATGCAGCTGCTCGACGTGGGCGCCCTGCCGGTCAGCGACGACAACGGCAGACTGTGCGGGATCGTCACCGATCGCGACATCGTCGTGAAGTGCCTGGCGAAGGGGCGTGACCCGGCGAAGGTGACGGCCGGTGACCTGTGCGAGGGCACTCCGCGCTGGATCGACGCCGAGGCGGACGTCGACGACGTGCTGCACGAGATGGAGACCCACCGGATCCGCCGGCTGCCGGTGATCCGGGACAAGCGCCTGGTCGGCATGATCAGCGAGGCCGATGTGGCGCGACACCTGCCGGACGCCCAGGTGGCGGCCTTCGCCGGGCAGATCTACTCGCCGGCGAAGTAGACGGAAGGGAACGGACGAGAGCACGGGACCACCCGTGAGGGCGACATTCGCCCGCTGACGCGCACCTCCGGTCGCGCGCTACGCTCCCCTCGAGTCGTTCGCGCACGCCGCGCCCGGAGGTGCCATGCGTCCGCTCCTCGCCCGCCGCACCCGTCACCGCCTGGCCGCCGACGCCGCGCTGCTCGCGGTGGCGGCGGCGTTCGCCGTTCCGCTGCTGTGGCTCGTCCTGTCGTCGGTGGACCCGGCGGCCGGGCTGAGCGTACGGACGCCCGAGCGCCCGACGACCGGCAACTTCTCCTCCGTCCTGACCGAGGAGATCACCTTCCGGCCCGTCCTCAACAGCCTGCTGCTGTGCGGCGGGGCCACCCTGCTGACGCTGGCCTGCGCCGCCCTGGCCGCGTACCCGCTGTCGCGCTACCGCTCACGCCTCACCCGGCCGTTCCTGCTGGGGGTGCTGTTCACGACGTGCCTGCCGATCACCGCGGTGATGGTGCCGGTGTACGGGCTGTTCGTCCGGATCAACCTGATCGACACCCTCGCCGGCACGGCCCTCTTCCTCGCCACCGCCCAGCTGCCGTTCGCGATCTGGCTGATGAAGAACTTCATGGACGGCGTACCGGTGATCCTGGAGGAGGCCGCCTGGACGGACGGCGCCGGCCGCCTCCAGACGCTGGTCAGGGTCGTCCTGCCGCTGATGGGGCCGGGGCTGGCGGTGGTGGCGGTCTACTGCTTCATCATGATGTGGGGCAACTTCTTCGTCCCCTTCATGCTCCTGCTCACCCCGGACCAACTGCCCGCGTCCGTCAGCATCTTCACGTTCTTCGGCAACTACGGCCAGGTGGCCTACGGACAGCTGGCGGCGTTCTCGATCCTCTACTCCACGCCCGTGATCCTGCTCTACGCCCTCATCGCCCGCCGCCTGGGCGGCGGCCTCACGCCGGGCGGGGCGGTGAAGGGGTGACGGAAGCCGCGCGGGCCTTCTCGGCGGCGATCCGGCGGATGGTGCCGAGGATGTCGGGCGCCCGGTCGAACTCCTCGTCGCTGATCTCGATGCCGATCAGCTTGCGTGCGTGTTCCCGGGCGGCGGCGAGCCGCTCGGCGCGCTGCGCGGCGGTGGGCTGCTCGGCGGCCAGCGCCTCGACCAGCCGGCCGATGGTCATGCCACGTTCCTCGGCCAGCCGGGCAAGGTGGTCACGGGGCGCGCGGGAGACCCGGATCGTCGTGGTGTCCGCCATGTCGGCACCGTAGACCGCTCCCGGATGGCGGCGTGGTTCTTCCTGCCCTCAAGGTGGTTCTTCCTGCCCTCAAGGGTGGCATCTGGGTCCTGAGGGGGACACCGTCCGTCTGAAGTACTACGCGCCCGTGCCGCCACGGGCCCACAGGCCGACGCCGCATTCCGGTCGTTCGGCTGACGTTTCACCGGTGGGCCGCACCAAGAATGGGAATCGCCGATTCCCCGTTGCCCCCGCCCCTCCGGACGCCAAGGGCCGTACGAGCTGATCCCCCGCCGGACCCCACCCACCCAGGACTGACCCCGACATGTTCCGTACCGCCCTGCGCAATCTCCTCGCGCACCGGACCCGGCTGATGATGACCGCCCTCGCGGTCCTCCTCGGCACCGCCTTCGTCTCCGGCACCCTCGTCTTCAGCGACTCCGTCGGCAGCGCCTACCGCGACCGGATGTCCAGGAGCCTCCGCGACGTCGCCGTCTCCGTGACCGCCGGCGGCCCCCGTAGCGACGCCGAGGACCGGGGCGTCCTCGACGCCCGGACGGTCCGGCGGATCGCCGCCCTGCCGGGCGTGGCCTCCGTACGGCCCTCCGTCACCGGCACCCCGGTGATCGCGGACCGGCACGGCGACGCCGTCGGCGGCGACTGGGGCAGTGACGGCGCCAACTACGTCCCCGGACCCGACGGCAAGGACAGCCGCTACCCGCTGGTCGAGGGCCGCGGCCCCGCCGCCGAGCGCGAGATCGCCCTGGACGGGAAGACCGCGAAGAAGCTCGGTGTCACGCTCGGCGGCACCGTCCGGCTCGCCGTCGACGGCCCGGTCATGACCAAGAAGCTCGTCGGCGTCGTCCGGACCGACAACCCCCGTGTGAGCGCGGGCGCCGGCCTGGCGCTCTTCGACACGGCGACCGCGCAGAAACTCTTCGGCAAGCCCGGCGAGTTCACCGAGCTCGTCGTCTCCGCGACCCCCGGCACCGACCACACGGCGCTCACCGCCACGGTCCGCGGGGTCCTGCCGAAGAGCTTCGAGGCGCGGAGCGGCGAGCGGCTCGCGGCCACCGAGGCGAAGATGATCGACGAGCAGACGAGCTCGATCCGCAAGACCCTGCTGATCTTCGCCGGCATCTCCCTCTTCGTCGGCGTCTTCATCATCGCCAACACCTTCACCATGCTGATCGCCCAGCGCGGCCGGGAGATCGCCCTGCTGCGCGCCGTGGGCGCCTCCCGCCGCCAGGTGGTGCGCGCGGTGCTGATCGAGGCGGGGCTGCTGGGCCTGGTCGCCTCCGCCCTGGGCTTCGGCCTCGGCATCGGCGTCGCCACCGGTCTCCACCCGGTCCTCAACGCGACCGGCGCGAGCCTGCCGGACGGGCCGCTGGTCATCAGGCCGACCGCCGTGCTGGCCGCCCTCGGGGTGGGCGTCGTGGTGACGGTGCTCGCCGCGTGGCTGCCGTCCCGCAAGGCCGCGCGGATCGCCCCGGTCGAGGCGCTGGCCGCCGTCGACCAGGCGCCGGCGTCCCGGAGCCTCGTACTGCGCACCTCCCTCGGCGCGGCCCTCACGGCCCCGGGCGTGGCGCTCATGCTCTACGTCACGACGTTCAAGGACAGCGGCGGCATCCGGTACGCGATGGCGGGCTCGGCGCTCACCCTCGCCGGCCTCATCGTGCTGGCCCCGCTGCTCTCCCGCCCGTTCGTACGGCTCTTCGGCGGTCTCGCGGTCCGGCTCTCCGGCGTCAGCGGCAAGCTCGCCCGGGAGAACGCCCTGCGCAACCCGCGCCGCACCGCCGCCACCGCCTCCGCGCTGATGATCGGCCTCACGCTGATCACCGGCCTGACCGTGGCCGCCGTCTCTGCGGACCGGGGCATGTCCACGATGGGGAAGCCGGACATGACGGCCGACTACAAGGTCGGCTCCACGAACTACCTGGGCCTCTCCCCCGAGATCGCCCGGACGCTCGCCGGGCAGAGCGGCATCGCGGCGGCCGTGCCGCTGCGGACGGCCGGCTTCGAGTCGGACGAGCGCCCGGCGCTGGCCACGGCGGCGGACGCCTCGGCCGTCGGCAAGGTCGTCGACGTGCGCGTGGTCAGCGGTTCGCTCGACGGTGTCCGCGGCACGACCTCCGTCGCCGTCTCCGGCACGTTCGCCGCCGAGCACCGTCTGACCGTCGGGTCCACGCTGCCGATGTCCTTCCACGACGGCGGGAGGGCCGCCCCGCGCGTCGTCGCCGTCTACCGGGACAACGACGTCCTGTCCTCGGTCCTCACCGCCCCCGCCCTCGTCGATCCCCACCTGGACACGGTGCGCGACGACCAGGTGCTGGTGAAGGCGGCGCCGGGCCGGGCCAAGGAGCTCCCCGGGAAGATCAAGGAGACGCTCGGCGGCAATCCGCTGATCAAGGTCCAGAGCCAGGACGACCTGCGCCGCGCCGACGCCGGCAGCATCGACGACATCCTCTACCTGATGTACGGGCTGCTGGGCATGGCCGTCGTCATCGCCGTCGTCGGTGTCGTCAACACCCTCGCCATGTCGGTCTTCGAGCGGACCCGGGAGATCGGGATGCTGCGCGCGATCGGCCTGGACCGGCGCGAGGTGAAGCGGATGGTCCGGCTGGAGTCCGTGATGATCTCGATGTTCGGCGCGGTGCTGGGCGTCGGGGCCGGCATCTTCCTCGCCTGGTCCGGCGGCCACCTGCTGCGCTCGTCCTTCCCGCGGTACGCCATGGTCGTGCCGTGGGGCCGGATCGGGGTGTTCCTGCTGCTGGCCCTGGCGGTCGGTGTGCTGGCCGCGGTCTGGCCGGCCCGCCGGGCGGCGAAGCTGGACATGCTGGAGGCGATCGGGGCGCAGTGAGCACGGGAGAGGCCCCCGCCCGACCGCCGGGTCGGACGGGGGCCTCTCGCGTGTGCGGGCCCGAGGGAGACGGACTAGAAGACCGACTCCGCCTCGTTCATCCGGTCCTCCGGGACGCGCTTGAGCTCGGTGACGGCGTCGGCCAGCGGCACCATCTCGATGTCCGTGCCCTTGAGGGCCGTCATCATGCCGAACTCGCCCCGGTGGGCGGCCTCGACGGCGTGCCAGCCGAAGCGGGTGGCGAGGACGCGGTCGTACGCGGTGGGCGTGCCGCCGCGCTGGACGTGGCCCAGGATGACCGGGCGGGCCTCCTTGCCCAGGCGGCGCTCCAGCTCGGTGGCGAGCTTGGTGCCGATGCCGGCGAAGCGCTCGTGACCGAACTGGTCTATGGCGCCCTTGGCGTAGTCCATCGACCCCTCGACCGGGTGCGCGCCCTCGGCGACACAGATGACGGCGAACTTCTTGCCCCGGGCGAAGCGCTCCTCGACCATGGCGACGAGGTCGGCCGGGTCGAAGGAGCGCTCGGGCAGGCAGATGCCGTGGGCGCCGCCGGCCATGCCGGACTCCAGCGCGATCCAACCGGCGTGGCGTCCCATGACCTCGACGACCATCACCCGCTGGTGGGACTCCGCGGTGGTCTTGAGGCGGTCGATGGCCTCCGTCGCGACGCCGACGGCGGTGTCGAAACCGAAGGTGCGATCGGTGGAGGAGATGTCGTTGTCGATGGTCTTCGGGACGCCGACGACGGGCAGGCCCGCGTCGGAGAGCATCTTGGACGCGGTGAGCGTGCCCTCGCCGCCGATCGGGATCAGCACGTCGATGCCGAGGTCGCGGGCGAGCTCCTTGGAGCTCTCGCAGGCCTCGCGCAGCCGGGCGCGCTCCAGGCGGGAGGAGCCGAGGATGGTGCCGCCGCGGGCCAGGATGCCGCTGACGGCGTCCAGGTCGAGCTTGCGGTGGCGGCCTTCGAGCAGACCCTTGAAGCCGTCCTCGAAGCCGATGACCTCGTCACCGTGGCCGACCATCGCCCGGTGCACCACCGAGCGGATGACAGCGTTCAGGCCGGGGCAGTCTCCGCCCGCCGTGAGGACTCCGATGCGCATCGTGCTGTGTCTCCTGCTCGCTATTGGTACCTGTGAGCCAGGCCGATTGTTTCATGGCCGACGGCCTGCGTCGCCTTCCACCGTCACCCTACTGACGAGCGCTTTATCCATGGGCGCAGGTATTGTCAAGAGGTAAAGCCCACCCTAACGGGTTTATTTTCAGCCGAGCACGAGCCGAGAACATAGGAGAGCACGCGTGACGCGCAGCGTGTACGTGACCGGGACCGACCGGGGCGACGGGCGCCAGGTCATCGAGCTGGGAGTCATGGAGCTCCTCACCCGTCATGTGGAGAAGGTGGGCATCTTCCGCCCCCTCTTCCACGGCGACGGTCCCGACCGCCTGGTGGACCTGCTGCGGTCGCGCTACCGGCTGACGCAGGGCGCCGCCGACGTGGTCGGCATGACCTACGCCGACGCCGCCGCCCTCCAGGCCGAGCGGGGCACCGACGAGCTGGTCTCCCGGCTGGTGGAGCGCTTCCACGCCGTCGCGCGGCACTTCGAGTACGTCCTCGTGCTGGGCACCGACTTCGCCGGCACCACCCTCCCCGACGAGCTGGCCCTCAACGCCCGGCTGGCGAACGAGTTCGCCGCCTCCGTGATCACCGTGGTCGGTGGCCAGGACCAGTCCGCCGAGTCCGTGGACGCCGAGGCCCGCAACGCCCACCGCGCCTACGCGTCGCTGGGCTGCGACGTCGTCGCCCTCGTGGTCAACCGGGTCGCCCCCGCCGACCGCGAGCCGATCGCCGAGCGGCTCTCGGCCACCCTGCCGGTGCCCTGCTACGCGCTGCCGGAGGACGGCACCCTGTCGGCGCCGACCGTCCGCCAGATCGTCCGGAAGCTGGGCGCCGAGGTGCTGCTCGGCGACGACGCCGGCCTCTCCCGCGACGCCAAGGACTTCGTCTTCGGCGGCGCCATGCTGCCGGTCTTCCTGCCCGCCCTGACCGAGGGCTGCCTGGTGGTGACCCCCGGCGACCGCGTGGACCTGATCGTCGGCGCGCTCGCCGCGCACAGCGCGGGTGCCCCCGCCATCGCCGGTGTGCTGCTGACCCTGGACGAGCGCCCCGGCCCGGACATCCTGGCCCTCGCCGGCCGGCTGGCCCCCGGCACCCCGGTCGTGTCGGTGCCCGGCGGCTCCTTCCCCACCGCGGCCGAGCTGTTCGCGATCGAGGGCAAGCTGGAGGCGTCCTCGCCGCGCAAGGCCGAGACCGCGCTGGGCCTCTTCGAGCGGCACGTCGACACCGCCGAGCTGACCGACCGCATCGCGGTGGCCCGTTCCGAGCGGGTCACGCCGATGATGTTCGAGCACGAGCTGATCGAGCGCTCCCGCTCCGCCCGCCGCCGCGTCGTCCTGCCCGAGGGCACCGAGGAGCGCGTGCTGCGCGCCGCCGACGTGCTGCTGCGCCGCGACGTCTGCGACATCGTCCTCCTCGGCGAGGAGGAGGCCATCCGCAAGCGCGCCGCCGAGCTGAGCATCGACCTGGGCGAGGCCCAGCTGATCGACCCGGCGACCTCGCCGCTGCGCGAGCGCTTCGCCGAGATCTACGCCAAGGCGCGCGCCCACAAGGGCATGACCGTCGAGCTGGCGCACGACGTCGTCGCCGACGTCTCCTACTTCGGCACCCTGATGGTCCAGGAGGGCCTGGCCGACGGCATGGTGTCCGGCGCGGTGCACTCCACCGCCGCCACCATCCGCCCCGCCTTCGAGATCATCAAGACCGCGCCGGGCGCCCAGATCGTCTCCTCGGTCTTCTTCATGTGCCTGGCCGACCGGGTCCTGGTCTACGGCGACTGCGCGGTCAACCCCGACCCCGACGCCGAGCAGCTGGCGGACATCGCCATCCAGTCCGCCGCGACCGCCACCCAGTTCGGTGTGGAGCCGCGCATCGCGATGCTGTCGTACTCCACCGGCACCTCCGGCTCCGGCGCCGACGTCGACAAGGTCCGCAAGGCCACCGAGCTGATCCGCGAGCGCCGCCCGGACCTCAAGGTCGAGGGCCCGATCCAGTACGACGCCGCCGTCGACGCGGCCGTCGCCCGGACCAAGCTCCCCGGCTCCGAGGTCGCGGGCCGGGCCACGGTCCTGATCTTCCCGGACCTCAACACCGGCAACAACACCTACAAGGCCGTGCAGCGCTCGGCCGGCGCCGTCGCGGTCGGCCCGGTCCTGCAGGGTCTGCGCAAGCCCGTCAACGACCTCTCGCGCGGCGCGCTGGTGCAGGACATCGTCAACACCGTCGCCATCACCGCGATCCAGGCCCAGGGCGAGCAGCGCGGCGAGCGCACCGAGCCGTAGCCCGGCCGCGGGGCCGGGGCACTCCCCCGGCCCCGCACCCCGGCGCCCCACCCCGTATCCCCCCACACCCACCGCTACCGGAAAGCCCAGATGACTTCCAACGCCACCCGAGTCCTCGTCCTCAACTCCGGCTCCTCCTCGGTCAAGTACCAGCTGCTCGACATGGCCGACGGCGCCCGCCTGGCCGCGGGCCTGGTCGAGCGCATCGGCGAGGAGACCTCGCGGCTGGCGCACACCCCGCTGGCGACGGGCGGCGCCAAGCGCGAGCGCGTCGCGCCCATCGCCGACCACGCCGCCGCGCTGAGCGCCGTCGCCGAGGAGCTGGCCGCCGACGGGCTGGGCCTGGACTCCCCCGAGCTGGCCGCGATCGGCCACCGCGTCGTGCACGGCGGCAGCGAGTTCACCGCCCCGACCCTGATCACCGACGAGGTCGTCGCGGAGATCGAGCGCCTGATCCCCGTCGCGCCGCTGCACAACCCGGCCAACATCACCGGTATCCGCACGGCCCAGGGCCTGCGCCCCGACCTGCCGCAGGTCGCGGTCTTCGACACCGCCTTCCACACGACGATGCCGGAGTCGGCCGCGCGCTACGCGATCGACACCGCGACGGCCGACGCGCACATGATCCGCCGCTACGGCTTCCACGGCACCTCGCACGCGTACGTCTCCCGCGAGACCGCCAGGCTGCTGGGCAAGGACCCGTCCGAGGTCAACGTCCTCGTGCTGCACCTGGGCAACGGCGCCTCGGCCTCCGCGGTGAAGGGCGGCCGCTGCGTCGACACCTCCATGGGCCTGACCCCGCTGGAGGGCCTGGTCATGGGCACCCGTTCCGGTGACCTCGACCCGGCGGTGCTGCTCCACCTGTCCCGCAACGCCGGGATGTCCGTCGACGAGATCGACTCGCTCCTGAACAAGAAGAGCGGTCTGATCGGACTGTGCGGCGACAACGACATGCGCGAGATCCGCCGGCGCATCGACGAGGGCGACGAGCGGGCGGCGCTCGCCTTCGACATCTACGTGCACCGGCTGAAGAAGTACATCGGCGCCTACTACGCGGTCCTGGGCACGGTCGACGCCGTGGCCTTCACCGCCGGCGTCGGCGAGAACGCCGCTCCCGTGCGCGAGGCGGCCATGGCCGGTCTGGAGCAGCTGGGCCTGGTCGTGGACGCGGATCTCAACCAGATCCGTTCGGACGAGCCGCGGCTGATCTCCCCCGGGTCCGCCCGGGTCGCGGTGGCCGTGGTGCCCACCGACGAGGAGCTGGAGATCGCCACGCAGACGTACGCGCTGGTCAGCTCTTGATCATCGACCGTTGGTTGGTCGTTCCCACAGCACGAATATTCCGCTCCGAAACAAACCGATAGGATCTGCCCCATGCGCCGTTCCAAAATCGTCTGCACCCTGGGCCCCGCCGTCGACTCCTACGATCAGCTGAAGGCGCTGATCGAGGCCGGTATGAACGTGGCCCGCTTCAACATGAGCCACGGGACCCACGCGGAGCACGAGGAGCGGTACGTCCGCCTCCGCAAGGCCGTGGAGGAGACCGGTCGCGCGGTCGGCGTCCTGGCCGACCTCCAGGGCCCGAAGATCCGTCTGGAGACCTTCGCGGACGGCCCCGTGGAGCTGGTGCGCGGCGACGAGTTCACGATCACCACCGAGGACGTCCCGGGCGACCGGACGATCTGCGGCACGACCTACAAGGGCCTGCCGGGCGACGTCGCCAAGGGCGACCAGGTGCTGATCAACGACGGCAACGTCGAGCTGCGCGTCACCGAGATCGACGGCCCGCGCGTGAAGACGATCGTCATCGAGGGCGGTGTCATCTCCGACCACAAGGGCATCAACCTGCCCGGCGCGGCGGTGAACGTCCCGGCGCTGTCCGAGAAGGACATCGAGGACCTGAAGTTCGCGCTCGCGATGGGCTGCGACATGGTCGCCCTGTCCTTCGTCCGCGACGCCGCCGACGTCCGTGACGTCCACCGCGTCATGGACGAGGTCGGCCGCCGCGTGCCGGTCATCGCCAAGGTCGAGAAGCCGCAGGCCGTGGACAACATGGAGGAGGTCGTCATGGCCTTCGACGGTGTCATGGTGGCCCGTGGCGACCTCGCGGTGGAGTACCCCCTGGAGCGCGTCCCGATGGTGCAGAAGCGCCTCATCGAGATGTGCCGCCGCAACGCCAAGCCGGTGATCGTCGCGACCCAGATGATGGAGTCGATGATCACCAACTCCCGGCCGACCCGCGCCGAGGCGTCCGACGTCGCCAACGCGATCCTGGACGGCGCGGACGCGGTCATGCTCTCCGCCGAGTCCTCGGTCGGCGCCTACCCGATCGAGACCGTCCGGACGATGTCCCGCATCGTCGAGGCGGCCGAGCAGGAGCTGCTCTCCAAGGGCCTCCAGCCGCTGGTCCCGGGCAAGAAGCCGCGCACGCAGGGCGGTTCCGTGGCCCGTGCCGCATGCGAGATCGCGGACTTCCTGGGCGCCAAGTCGCTGGTCGCCTTCACCAAGTCCGGTGACACGGCCCGCCGGCTGTCCCGCTACCGCGCGGCCCAGCCGATCCTGGCCTTCACCACGGACACCGCGACCCGCAACCAGCTCACCCTGAGCTGGGGCGTCGAGACCTTCGTCGTCCCGCACGTGGACAACACCGACGCCATGGTCGACCTGGTCGACGCCGAGCTGCTGAAGCTCAAGCGCTACAACGACGGCGACACGATGATCATCACCGCCGGCTCCCCGCCCGGCGTCCCCGGCACCACCAACATGGTGCGGGTGCACCACCTGGGCGAGAACCGCTAGGTTCCGCCGGGCTCGGCGCGGCGCGAAGGCCGCCACCCCCGAGGGGGTGGCGGCCTTCGCCGTGTCCTACCCTTCGCTCCCTGATCACGCACCACCCGCAAGGAGCACCCGTGTCCCTCATGGACCGCCGCCGCAGACAGACCTTCGAAGCCGCGACCCCGATGCTGGCCCCCGGTGAACGAGTCGACCTCATCACCTGCGTCAACGTCGGCACCGTCTCGGTACGCCGGCAGGTGGCGACCGCCGCGCTCGCCGGCGTGCTCAGCGGCGGCACCATGATGGCGACGGTCCGGCCCCGGCAGATGTACCTCGTCCTCACGGACGGACGCCTGCTGTTCTTCGACGCCTCGACCGCGACCGGGAAGCCCGGCAAGCTCCTGATCGAGCTGGCGCGCCCTTACGTGGCGGCGGGCCCGGCCCGGAAGGGCATGCTCGGCCTCACGCTGATCATCGAACTGGCCCTGGCCGGCAGCGCCGAAGGCCTCAGGCTGACCTTCCCCTCGCCCTGCCGGGCGGACGGCCGGCAGCTGGCGGGGCTCCTGCCGGCCGCCCCCTGATCAGGGGTACGTGCCCTCCGTCAGGTACTGGTGGAGGTTGGGGATGTGCAGCGTGCCGCCGTACTGGCCCGACTGGCGGATCTTCACGTCGGTGAAGAAGATCGGGATCGGCAGTTTGACCCCGGGGATCAACGGCGGCGGGCTGGTCGGCGACTGCGTCGACGGCAGCAGGCCCAGCAGCCGGCCCTTCAGCTCCTCGGTGTACATGGTGATCCGGCCGCCCTTGACGGTGGACTCCGTCCCCACGCCGGTGACGTGGTACTCCTTGCCCTCGCTGTTGATGATCTGGTGGAGGTCGCGGATCGCCAGCGCGTCCGCGGTGAACTTCAGGACGGACTTCTGCTCGCCGTTCACCGTCGTGATCTTCTTGACGCCCTCGTAGGTCAGCCCCGTGAGGGTGAGTCTGCTCGCCTCCAGGTACCAGGGCTGGCGGGGGAAGGCGCGCTTCTCGTTCTCGTCGACGACGTTCGGGCGCGGGCAGGGCGGCGGGGTGCCGTCGCCCCGGCCGGGACCGGCCGTGCCGGACGGGCCGGGCGAGGGCGTACCGGGCGGGGGCGTACCGGCGGGCGGGTCCTCCGGCCGGTCCTCGGTGTCCTTCGCCGTGCCGGGCGTGCCCTTCGACGGCCCGGGCGTGCCCTTGGCCGCGTCGCCGGGTCCGCCGTCCCCGGTCCCGCCGGCCGGTGGCCGCGGGGACCCGGAGGGCGAGGAGGAGGGCGAGGCCGGGGCGGACGAGGGCTCCGCCGGCTTCGCCTCGCCCTTGCGGCCGGTGAGGATGTCGCCGAGCTTCTCCCCCAGGCCCAACGGGTCCAGCGGGTTCGCCGACCGCGACGGCGAGGCGGAGGGCGAGGGGGACACCGGGGACGGCGGAGCGGCCGGCCCGGCCGTGGGCGAGGCGCCCGGCCGCGGCTCCTGCTTCGGCCGTGGCCGCTCGGCCGACGGGGAGCCGGAGGGCTCGCGGCCCCGGCTCGTGGCGGCGTCCCCGGACGTGGCGGGCTTGCCGGACGCGGACGGGGAGGGCGACGGGGACGGCGATCCGCTCGGCCGCTCCGACGGATCGGCCGCGTCCTCGGGCGCGGCGTCCGGGGCCGTGACGCAGCCGGCGTCCCCGAAGGGGTTCGCCGGCGGTACCGGCTTGGCCTGGGCCAGGGTCGGTGTGAGCCCCATGCCCATCAGCACCGCGCCGGGCATCGCCGCGAGCGCGACCGCCTTGCCGGCCGGCATGTGCAGCCGGGACAGCAGGGGTCTGCGCGGCGCGGCGTGCCGCGGCCCGGACGCGGCGGGGCCCGGACGGCCCTCGCGCTCGTGGTCAGTCGGCACGGTGACCCCCGCCGGCCTCCTCGGCCGGTGCCGCGGGCAGCGGTGTGCCGGGCGCCCAGGAGACCCCGAGCCCGCCGCCGACGAGGGCGAGCAGGAAGCCGATCAGGAAGGCGCCGAAGTTCGCGACGACCAGGGAGACCAGCGCGAGCAGGATCGCGGCGACACCGGCGAAGACCCGTGACTGCGGCTGGAACCACATGGTCAGGCCGAGCACGATCAGCAGCACGCCGATGATCAGGGATCCGGCCCCGGCGGTCGTGGCCAGGCGGATGTGGAGATCGCCCAGCGTCATGGTCTGGTACGGGATGTACATGATCGGGGCGCCGGCCAGTATGCACAGCAGGCCGCCCCAGAAGGGACGCCGGCCCCGCCAGTCCCAGAACGAACGGCGGGTGCGGCCGAGAGTGTCGGTCAGCCGTGGTCGCGTTTCGGCGCTCATGGTGTACAGCTCCTCGGGACGGGCGCTTCGGTGGTACGTGGCGCGGGTGGGGGAGACGAGGGCGCGGGAGCGGGCCGGGCACGGGTACGGGACGCCGAACCGCCGTCCCGCACCCGCCCGTTCAGTGCGTCACCGCGTCACTTGGGCAGTTCGCACTTGGCCTTGCCGAAGGCGACGCTCATGTGCAGACCCGGCAGGGTGAACGTTCCCGCCGAGGTCGCCCAGGCCCGCTGGTCGACGTTCTCGAACCAGACCTCGTCGGCCTGCTGGGCGAACGAGCCGCCCACCCACTTGCCCTGGCCTTCCTTGCCGGGCGCCGCCGGGCCGGGACCCTTGGTGGTGTTGTCGACGGAGACGCCGATGTCGACGTTCTTGAAGGTGGCGTCGGCCTTGAGGTCGTCCGCGTCGATGTAGAGCTTCTCCGCCGTGACGGCCTTGCCGCCGCCGGCCTCCAGCTTCATCGACACGTCGCCGAGCGGGCCGAGCGGGATGGAGACCGCCTGGCAGAGGTTGTTGATGTCCGCCTCGTTGATACCGACGACGGCGACGGCCTTGTTGCCCGCCTTGGTGGCGTCCAACGCGCCGTACTGGACGAACCCCTTGCCGTGCAGCTTCCCGGCCGTCACCTGGAACTGCTGGCCCGAAACGCTGAACGACGCGGCCAGCGCGCCCTGCGCGACGGCCACTCCGATCGCGGCTGTCGCCGCGACGCTGGGGACCATCACCACGGCGAACCGGCGCCATCTGGTCCCGCCACGAGTCTGGGACTTCACGACTTTCCTCCTTCTCGGACGTACATCTCCGAGCGGGCCGCGAAGCCCGTGCCCGGGATGGGAGAAGTGCTACGTCCTCGGGAAGGAGAGCGCCGTCGCACGCTGCGGCACGCACCGTACCCACTGCACATCGGCGTTCACCCCCGAGCGACAACCACTGGCCACGCCTGCGCGCAACCGCGGGAACAGGCCCCTCCGTCGCCGGCGGGGACCCCCCTGCTCCGAACCGGTGCGGAACGCACCGGTCCACCCGGTGGGGACCCATACACCGCGTACCGGACGGGCCGGATCGCGGTGATGGACCGGGCTGGGCCGATCGTGGTGCATTCACGGCCTGTGCACAAGAGGTTCATTACTCACGAGTAACGGACGGATGACCAACGGGGATCGGGTCCGCATCGGACGATCATGCGAAGGTACCCCTGCGTGGTCGCCGCGGGGCGGAGAAAACAGAAGAACCCGGGCGGAAAGCCCGGGTTCCTCTTACTCGCAGTAACAGAGCGCACGTTTACCAAGTTTTGGCAAAGCGCGGCGGCTGTGCCTCTTGGGGCGCAGGGGGTGGACGCCCGTCAGAACAGCGCGCGGGAGAGCGCCGTACGCGCCGCCGTCACCCGCGGATCGTCAGGACCGATCACCTCGAAGAGCTCCAGCAGCCGCACCCGCGCGGCGTCCCGGTCCTCCCCGGCCGTACGCCGGACGGCGTCGATCAGCCGCCCGAAGGCGTCGGCCACATGCCCGCCCACCAGATCCAGGTCGGCCGCCGCGATCTGCGCCCGCACATCGCCCGGGGCGTCGGCCGCGGCCTTGCGGACCTGCTGCGGGTCCACACCCTGGACGCGCTGGAGCAGCTCGGCCTGCGCCAGGCCCAGCTTGGCCTCGGCGTTGCCCGGGTCGTCGGACAGGACGTTCTGGTAGGCGCGCACCGCGCCGCCGAGGTCACCGGCGTCCAGCGCGTCGTGCGCGGCGCTCAGGGCACCGTCGTACGGACCCGCCGGGGCGGCCGGCGCGGCCTGCTCGCCCTGGCCGGACCGACCCGGCTCGACCGGCAGGCCCACGATGCCGAAGCGCTGCTCGGCCACCGCGATCAGCTGGTCCAGGACCTCGCGGATCTGCGCCTCGGGCACGGCGCCCTGGAACAGCGGCAGGGCCTGACCGGCCACGACGGCGAAGACCGCCGGGATGGACTGGACACCGAACTGCTGGAAGAGCAGCTGGTTGGCCTCGACGTCGACCTTGGCGAGCACGATGCGCCCGGCGTACTCCTGCGCCAGCCGCTCCAGGATTGGGCTCAGCTGCTTGCACGGCTCGCACCAGTCGGCCCAGAAGTCGACGACGACGGGCACCTCGGCGGAGCGCTGCAGGACCTCCTGCTCGAAACCGGCCTCGTCGACATCGAGGACGAGCCGGACACCGGCGGTGGGCACACCCTGGCGCGCGGCCTCGGCCCGCGCCTGCTCCGCCTTCTGCTTCGCTTCCCCGGCCGCCTTCACCGCGGCGAGGTCGACCACTCCACTCATGGACATGTTCCGTGGCTGCATGGGCCCATCCTCCCCCCTTCACGCGGTGAACCGGAAAAGTACGGCCGTAGCGGTCCGCTGTGACGCCGGGTCCCCACCTGGCGTCCGTGGTTGTCGCTCTTACGCTACGAGCCGTAGCGTAACTGCAACGATGGGGCACGCGGCAAGGTTTCCCCGTGATCTGCGTCTCACACCCGCCCACCTACTCGGCGGTAGGGTCCGCTCATGAGCTCCGCCTCCTCCCCCGCGCGGCGCCGCCCCGGCGCCGGCGGCCGCACGGGCCGGCCCCGCGATCCCGCGGCCGACCACGCGATCCTCCATGCGACCCGCACCGCGCTGGTCGAACTGGGGTGGGGGAAGCTGACGATGGGCGACGTCGCGGCGCGCGCCGGGGTCGCCAAGACCACCCTCTACCGCCGCTGGGCGGGCAAGAACGAACTGGTGGTGGACGCGGTCGCGGCCCTCTTCGACGAGCACCTGGACCTCCCCGACCGGGGCAGCCTGCAGGCCGACATCGAGGGCGTGGTGCTGCGGTTCGCGGAGCTGCTGGAGCGCCCGGAGACGAAGACCGCGCTGATGGCGGTGGTGGCGGAGTCCACCCGGGACGCGGCGCTGCGCGACCGCATCCGGTCCGCCATCGTGGACCGGCAGAAGTCGCTGGTGCTGCTGGGGCGGGAGCGGGCGCAGGCGCGCGGGGAGCTGCCGCGCGAGGACGACCCGGCGGCGGCCGCCCGTACCGCCGACCTGATCTTCGATGTGATCGCGGGCGCGGTGGTGCACCGCACGCTGGTGAGCGCCGAGTCCGTCGACGCGGAGTGGGCGCGGGGGTTCTCTGCGGTGCTGGTGGGCGGCCTGGGAACGGCGTCGCCCGCCGGCCGGGCCCTGGGCCCGGCCGGCGGGAGCGGCGCGCACGGCCGTCCCGGGGAGGACGGCCGCGGTGGTACGAACGGCGCGGGTCAGAAGCCCGCGGGCTCGATGTAGACGCCCCACTCCGCGCGCAGGACGTCGCAGATCTCGCCCATCGTCGCCTCGGCCCGGACGGCCCGGAGCATCGGCTCGATCATGTTCGAGCCGTCGCGCGCCGCGGCCAGCATCTCCGCCAGCGCGGCCTCGACCCGCGCGTCGTCGCGGTGCGCCTTGCGATCGGCCAGCACCCGCACCTGCTCGCGCTCGACCTCGTGGCTGACCCGCAGGATCTCCAGGTCGCCGGTGACCGAGCCCTCGTGGCAGTTGACGCCGACGACCCGCTTGGCGCCCTTCTCCAGGGCCTGCTGGTAGCGGAAGGCGCTCTCGGCGATCTCGCCGGTGAACCAGCCGTCCTCGATGCCGCGCAGGATGCCGGAGGTGATGGGCCCGATGGGGTGTTTGCCGTCGGGGTGGGCGCGCAGACCGCGCTCCTTGATCTGCTCGAAGATCTTCTCCGCGTCGGCCTCGATGCGGTCGGTGAGCTGCTCGACGTACCAGGAGCCGCCCAGCGGGTCGGCGACGTTGGCGACGCCGGTCTCCTCCATCAGCACCTGCTGGGTGCGCAGGGCGATCTCGGCCGCCTGCTCGCTGGGCAGCGCCAGGGTCTCGTCGAGGGCGTTGGTGTGCAGCGAGTTGGTGCCGCCGAGCACCGCGGCGAGGGCCTCCACGGCGGTGCGCACCACGTTGTTGTACGGCTGCTGGGCGGTCAGCGAGACACCGGCGGTCTGGGTGTGGAACCGCAGCCACTGGGCCTTGTCGGTCGTCGCGCCGTAGACCTCCTTCATCCAGCGGGCCCAGATCCGGCGGGCCGCGCGGAACTTGGCGATCTCCTCGAAGAAGTCGACGTGGGCGTCGAAGAAGAAGGACAGGCCCGGGGCGAAGGTGTCGACGTCCAGCCCGCGGCTGAGGCCCAGCTCCACGTAGCCGAAGCCGTCGGCGAGCGTGTAGGCGAGCTCCTGGGCGGCCGTGGCCCCGGCCTCGCGGATGTGGTAGCCGGAGACGGACAGCGGCTTGTAGGCGGGGATGTGGCGCGTGCAGTGCTCCATCAGGTCGCCGATGAGGCGCAGGTGGGGCTCGGGCGGGAAGAGCCACTCCTTCTGCGCGATGTACTCCTTGAAGATGTCCGTCTGGAGCGTGCCGTTGAGCACGCCGGTGTCGACGCCCTGCCGCTCGGCGGCGACCAGGTACATGCAGAAGGCCGGGACGGCGGGCCCGCTGATCGTCATCGACGTGGTGACGTCGCCCAGCGGGATGTCCTTGAAGAGGATCTCCATGTCGGCGGCGGAGTCGATGGCGACGCCGCAGTGGCCGACCTCGCCCAGCGAGCGGGGGTCGTCGGAGTCGCGGCCCATCAGCGTCGGCATGTCGAACGCGACGGAGAGGCCGCCGCCGCCCGCGGCGAGGATCATCTTGTAGCGCTCGTTGGTCTGCTCGGCGTTGCCGAAGCCCGCGAACTGCCGGATGGTCCAGGTCCGGCCGCGGTAGCCGGTGGCGTGGAGACCGCGGGTGAAGGGGTACTCGCCGGGCCAGCCGATGCGCTCGAAGCCCTCGTAGGTGTCGCCGGGGCGGGGCCCGTAGAGGGGGGCCACCTCGTCCCCGGAGAGCGTGGAGAAGTCGGCGTCGCGCTTGCGGGCCTTGTCATAGCGGGCCTGCCAGCGGCGACGGCCCTCCTCGATGGCTTCAGCGTCCATGCTTCAAATTTACTAGGACGTCCTAGTAAATGTCGATGGGCAACCGCCGGGCGCGTCCTGCGCCCGGCGGTGAAGACCTCAGGCGACGGCCGGCGCCTCGGCGGCGATCAGCGGCTCGATCTCCCGGGTGACCTTGCGCTCGACGACGAACGCGGCGGCGGGAATCGTCCCGGACACCAGCACCCAGATCAGCTTGCCCATGGGCCACTTCGCCTTGGAGCCCAGGTCGAAGGCGAAGACCAGGTAGATGATGAACAGCACGCCGTGGATCTGGGAGATCACCAGCGTGGCGCCCGCGCCCGTGTCGAAGCCGTACTTGAAGACCATGGCGGTGCAGAGCACCAGCAGCATTACGGCGGTGAGATAGGCCATCACCCGGTAGCGGGTCAGCACGCTTCGCTTCATGCCCATGAGCGTAACCGCCCGATTTGCGCGATCTTCGCGCGGGTCATTCCCCGGCGAAGTCGCCGGAGGCGACCCGCAGCGGCCGCAGCATGCGGAAGATCTCCCCGCACTCCTCGGCGTCGTACGCGTCGAGGCCGAAGTCCATCGCCATCAGGTCGCGGGTGGCCGACTCCACGACCTCGCGGCCCTTGTCGGTGATCGACGCGAGGGTGCCGCGGCCGTCCTCGGGGTTGGGGCGCTTGGCCACCAGACCGGCCTTGACCAGGCGGTCCACCGTGTTGGTGACCGAGGTCGGGTGGACCATCAGCCGCTCACCGATCTTGGACATCGGGAGCTCGCCGGCCTTGGAGAAGGTCAGCAGCACCAGCGCCTCGTAGCGGGCGAAGGTGAGGCCGTACGGCTTGACGACGGCGTCGACCCGGCCGAGCAGGATCTGGTGCGCCCGCATGACCGAGGTGATCGCGGCCATGGACGGCACGGAGCCCCAGCGCTGCTTCCAGAGCTCGTCGGCGCGCGCGATGGGGTCGAAGGAGAGGCTGAGCGGCTTCGGCACCCGACCGAGCGTACCCGCCGGGCGCGCCCCGCCCGGCCCCGTCCCGGAATCCGGGACGGGGCGGCGGGAAGCGGCGGCTCAGCCCTCGGCGCTTTCGGCCAGGTGCCGCTCGACCGTGGCGACCTTGGAGGTCAGGCCGTCGGTGACGCCCTGGCGGATGTCGGCCTTGAGCACGAGCGAGACCCGGCCGCAGCGCGCCTCGACGGCGGCCACGGCGCGCTTGACGACGTCCATGACCTCGTCCCACTCGCCCTCGATGGACGTGAACATGGCGTCCGTACGGTTCGGCAGGCCGGACTCGCGGACGACGCGGACCGCGTCGGCGACATACGCGCCGACGTCCTCGCCGGCACCCACCGGCGTCACGGAGAAGGCGACGATCATGCGTTGACCACGTTCTCCTTGCGGGCGCGGGCCGCGATGACGCCCGCCTCGGCCTCGCGGCGCAGCATGCGCTCGGCGAAGAAGCCGCCCAGCGGCAGGACGGAGAGGACGAAGTAGAGCGCGGCGGTCTTCAGGGGCCACTTGGTCTTGTTCCACGCGTCGATCCAGAAGATCACGTAGATGACGAAGAGGATGCCGTGGACGGCGCCCATCACCGGGACGGCGTTGAAGTCGGTGGTCCGCTTGAGCGCCGAGCAGACGAGCAGGAGCAGGAAGGAGACGGCCTCCGGGGCGGAGACCAGGCGGAGCCGGCGCAGGGCGGAGGTGGTCGTGAGGTCCACGGGGGCACTCCTTCGTCGGTGGTGGCGGGGCCGTCACAGCTTGTGACGGCGTTCACAAACTCCCCCATTGTCGCAGCCCGGGCGCCGATCACCGGGACGGGGGTCCCGTTCCGGGGCGTTGGGGGGCCTTTCCGGGCCCTGGGGCCTGTTGGAGCTGTATGTCCGCCCGCTAGCGTCGGGGCGTGGCTCAGTTTCGGCTCCACGGGAGCAAGGTCCTCGCCGTCGACATGACGGGGGACGCGGTCAAGGCCAAGAACGGGTCGATGGTCGCGTACGAGGGCGATATGGCGTTCAAGAAGATGACCGGAGGCGGTGACGGCCTGCGCGGCATGGTCACGCGCCGGCTGACCGGCGAATCGATGGAAGTCATGGAGGTGAAGGGGCACGGCACCTGCTACTTCGCGGACCGGGCGAGCGAGGTCAACCTGGTGACGCTCCGCGGTGAGACCCTGTACGTGGAGGCGAGCAATCTGCTCTGCACGGACGCGGGGCTGCGGACCGGGACGACCTTCACGGGCCTGCGCGGCGCCTCCCAGGGCAATGGCCTGTTCACCACGACCGTCGAGGGCTCCGGTCAGGCGGCGATCGTCTCGGACGGCACGGCGATCGTGCTGCGGGTGACGCCGCAGACGCCGTTGCAGGTCGACCCGGGCGCGTACATCGCGCACACCGGCCGGCTGCGGCAGCACTTCCAGTCGGGGGTGAACTTCCGGACCTTCCTGGGCGAGGGCTCGGGCGAGGCGTTCCAGATCCGCTTCGAGGGCGAGGGGCTCGTGTACGTGCAGCCGAGCGAGCGGAACACGATCGGGGGTGACCTGTGAGCGACGCACGCGCGGCCTCCGGGCCGCAGACGACAGCGAAGGCCGCACCTCTGCGCCGCGCGGGCGGAGAAGCGAACGAAGGGGATGCCTGATGACCTTCCGGTTGTTGAACTCGCGGATGGTCGAGGCCCAGGTGGTGCCGGGGCAGAAGCTGTTCAGCCAGCGCGGGGCGATGCTCGCCTACAAGGGCGACGTCTCCTTCACCCCGAGCATCGCCGGCGGTCAGGGCGGTGTCATGGGCATGATCGGCCGGCGGATCGCCGACGAGGCGACCCCGCTGATGACCGTGGAGGGCAGCGGGACGGTGATGTTCGGTCACGGCGGCCACCATGTGCACGTCGTCGAGCTCTCCGGGGACACGCTCCACGTCGAGGCGGACCGGCTGCTGGCCTTCGACGGCACCCTGCGGCAGGGCACGATGTTCATGGGGTCCCAGGGGGGCGTGATGGGCATGGTGCGCGGCCAGGTGACCGGGCAGGGGCTCTTCACCACGACCCTCAAGGGTCATGGCGCGGTCGCGGTGATGGCGCACGGCGGCTTCATCGAGCTGCCCATCACCCCGGGGCGGCCGGTCACGGTCGACCCCCAGGCGTACGTCGCCCACCGCGGCGACGTACGGAACAAGCTGTCGGCCGCGATCGGCTGGCGCGAGGTGGTCGGCCGGGGCAGCGGCGAGGCGTTCCGCCTCGAACTGTCGGGCACCGGCACGGTGTACGTCCAGGCCTCCGAGGAGAAGCTGTGAACGGCCCTGTCATCCATGACGTGACGACCCTGCCGTCGGACGACAACGTCAATCCGTACGCCTTCAGCGTCGACCTGAAGGGGCAGTGGTTCCTGCAGAAGGGGAAGATGATCGCCTATTACGGGCGGATCGACTTCCACGGCATCGGTCACGGCCCGCTGGACCGGCTGATCGCGGGCAGCTTCCACTCGCCGCTGCACGCCGCGGACTGGGTGGTGGCGGAGGGGCAGGGCAAGATGCTGCTCGCCGACCGCTCCTTCGACATCAACTCCTACGACCTGGAGGACGGCAACCTCACCGTCCGCTCGGGCAATCTCCTGGCGTTCCAGCCGTCGCTGTCGCTGAAGCAGTCCATCATCCCGGGGTTCCTGACCCTGATCGGCACGGGGAAGTTCGTGGCGGCCTCCAACGGGCCGGTGGTCTTCGTCGAGCCGCCCGTCCGGGTGGACCCGCAGGCGCTGGTGGGCTGGGCGGACTGCCCCTCGCCGTGCCACCACTACGACCACCAGTACCTGCGCGGCGTGATGGGCGGGGTGCGCCGGCTGACGGGACTGGGCGGGGCGTCCGGCGAGGAGCACCAGTTCGAGTTCGTGGGGGCCGGGACCGTCCTCCTCCAGTCCACCGAGCGGCTGATGGACGAGATCCCGACGGGCGACGCTCCTCCGGAGCAGGCCGGCGTCCCGCACGCAAGCCCCGGGAATCAGCCAATGACCCCGCGCCTGCCGGGCCAGCTGGGCGACCTCCAGCGCCGCTTCGGGCTGTGAGCGGTACCCTGCGGAGTGTGACATCGAACGCATGACCTCTCGTTCCGCTCGCCCCGCTTTCCTATATAGTTAATCTTTCAACTTCTTAGGTAGACTCCATTCATGGACACCGAGAACGGCACTCGCTGGCTCAGCGACGAGGAACAGGCCACCTGGCGCGCCCACCTGGACGTGAGCCGGCTGCTGATGCACCAGCTCGAACGGGACCTGCAGCCGTTCGGCCTCACCAACAACGACTACGAGATCCTGGTCAACCTCTCGGAGTCGGAGGACCACCGGATGCGGATGAGCGATCTGGCGACCGCCACCCTGCAGTCCAAGAGCCGCCTGTCCCACCAGATCACGCGCATGGAGAACGCCGGGCTCGTCCGGCGGGAGAACTGCGAGTCCGACCGGCGCGGCCTGTTCGCCGTGCTGACGGACCACGGCTGGGAGACCATGCGGAAGGTGGCGCCGCATCATGTGGCGTCCGTGCGCGAGCACTTCATCGACCTGCTGGGGCCGGAGGAGCTGGGAGCCCTTTACGAGTCGCTCAAGCCCGTCGCCAAGCACCTGCGCGCGACCCGCGGCCGGCTGTAGAAAGCCCGCGGGCCCCGTCCCGCCGTGGCGGGACGGGGCCCGCGGCGCGCCGCGCCCGCCTCAGCGGGCGTCGGTGAGGTGGTCGACGAGTTCGTCCGCGGCCGCGTAGGGGTCGAGGGAGCCGGCCGTCACACGTTCCGCGAGGGCCTCCAGGCGGGCGTCGCCGCGCAGGTCCCCGATGCGCTCGCGCAGGGCCGTCACGGCGATGGTCTCGATCTCGTGGGCGGCCCGGCGGCGGCGGCGCTCCGCGAGGACGCCCCGCTCCTCCATCCACGCGCGGTGCTTCTCCAGGGCCTCGACGACCTCGTCCGTGCCCTCACCGCGCGCGGCCACCGTCTTGACGATGGGCGGCCGCCAGTCGCCCGGCGACCGGGCCTCGCCCAGGCCCAGCATGTGGTTGAGCTCCCGGGCCGTGGCGTCCGCGCCGTCCCGGTCCGCCTTGTTGACCACGTAGAGGTCGCCGATCTCCAGGATGCCCGCCTTCGCGGCCTGGATGCCGTCGCCCATGCCGGGCGCCAGCAGCACCACCGAGGTGTCGGCCTGGGAGGCGATCTCGACCTCCGACTGCCCCACGCCCACGGTCTCCACCAGGATGACCTCGCAGCCGGCCGCGTCCAGCACCCGGATCGCCTGCGGGGCGGCCCAGGCCAGGCCGCCGAGGTGGCCGCGGGTGGCCATCGAGCGGATGTAGACGCCCGGGTCCGAGGCGTGCTCCGACATCCGGACCCGGTCGCCGAGCAGCGCGCCGCCGGAGAACGGCGAGGAGGGGTCGACGGCGAGCACGCCGATCCGCCGCCCCATCCGCCGGTAGGCGCTCACCAGGGCCGACGTCGAGGTGGACTTGCCGACGCCGGGCGAGCCGGTCAGGCCCACCACATAGGCGCCGCCGGTCAGCGGGGCCAGCGCGGCCATCACCTCGCGCAGCTGTGGGGACGCCCCCTCCACCAGGGAGATCAGCCGGGCCACGGCGCGCGGCCGGCCCGCACGGGCCTGCTCGACCAAAGCGGGGACGTCCACCATCACTGCTCCGTTCTTCGCATCGGATGCCGGCCGCGCGGGCCGTAGGTCAGTTGCCCGGCACGCGCAGGATCAGGGCGTCGCCCTGACCGCCGCCGCCGCACAGGGCGGCCGCGCCCACGCCGCCGCCGCGCCGCTTGAGCTCCAGCGCGAGGTGCAGCACGATGCGGGCGCCGGACATGCCGATCGGGTGGCCGAGCGCGATGGCGCCACCGTTGACGTTCACCTTTTCAGGGGATACGCCCAGATCCTTCATGGACTGCACGGCGACGGCGGCGAACGCCTCGTTGATCTCGATCAGGTCGAGGTCGGCGACCTCCAGGCCCTCCTTGCCCAGCGCGTGCCGGATGGCGTTGGACGGCTGGGACTGGAGGGAGTTGTCGGGGCCGGCCACATTGCCGTGGGCGCCGATCTCGGCGATCCACGCCAGGCCCAGCTCCTCGGCCTTCTCCTTGCTCATGACGACCACCGCGGCGGCGCCGTCGGAGATCTGCGAGGAGGTGCCGGCCGTGATCGTGCCGTCCTTGGCGAAGGCCGGCCGCAGCTTGCCCAGCGTCTCCGTCGTGGTCTCCGCGCGGATGCCCTCGTCCTTGCTGAAGACGACCGGGTCGCCCTTGCGCTGCGGGATCTCCACCGGGGTGATCTCGGCCTCGAACAGGCCGTTCTTCTGGGCAGCGGCGGCCCGCTGGTGGGAGAGCGCGGCGATCTCGTCCTGCTCGGGGCGGCGGATGCCCAGGCGGGTGTTGTGCTTCTCCGTGGACTCGCCCATGGCGATGTTCTCGAAGGCGTCGGTCAGGCCGTCGTGGGCCATCGCGTCGAGCATCTCGATCGCACCGTACTTGTAGCCCTCGCGGGACTTGGGCAGCAGGTGCGGCGCGTTGGTCATCGACTCCTGGCCGCCGGCCACCACGACGTCGAACTCACCCGCGCGGATGAGCTGGTCGGCCAGGGCGATGGCGTCCAGGCCCGACAGACAGACCTTGTTGACGGTCAGGGCGGGCACGCTCATCGGGATGCCGGCCTTCACGGCCGCCTGGCGGGCCGGGATCTGCCCGGCGCCGGCCTGGAGCACCTGACCCATGATCACGTACTGCACCTGGTCGCCGCCGATGCCCGCCCGGTCCAGCGCCGCCTTGATGGCGAAGCCGCCCAGCTCGGCACCGGAGAAGCTGCGCAGCGAGCCGAGCAGGCGGCCCATGGGCGTCCGGGCGCCCGCGACGATGACGGAGGTGCGGCGATTGGTGCCGTTCGAACCGGACATGGACGCTGCTCCTTGGGGAGGAGAGGGATGTTAACGACGGTTCCCGTCAATGTACTGAGGGGTACGGACCTCGTCACCGGGCCGACGGTGTGATCGCGCGCACGTTGCGTAACCACCCCGCGGGGCGGTGGACTGAAGCCATGCTGACGCGCATCGACCACATCGGGATCGCCTGTTTCGACCTCGACCGAACCGTCGAGTTCTACCGTGCCACGTACGGCTTCGAGGTGTTCCACACGGAGGTCAACGAGGAGCAGGGCGTCCGCGAGGCCATGCTGAAGATCAACGAGACGTCCGACGGCGGCGCCTCCTACCTCCAGCTGCTGGAGCCCACCCGGGAGGACTCCGCGGTGGGCAAGTGGCTCGCGAAGAACGGCGAGGGCGTTCACCACATCGCGTTCGGCACCGCCGACGTCGACGGCGACGCCCGGGCCATCGGCGAGAAGGGCGTCCGGGTCCTCTACGACGAGCCGCGCCGCGGCTCCATGGGCTCGCGCATCACCTTCCTCCACCCCAAGGACTGCCACGGCGTCCTCACCGAACTGGTCACCTCGGCGCCCCGGCCGGAGACGGAGCACTGACCCTCACCTCCCCCGGCCGGTAGAGTGCGGGTTCGGCCGGGGACCTGGTGGTCCCCGGACCGGGCTGTACCGATGATCTGACACCATTTCTTCGGAAGGGCGGGCTCCGGGTTCCACCACCGACGCAGTACGGGGCCGGCCGCCGACGCGACCAGGGGACGGATGGACCGCGCTGTGCGGGGCTACGAGCGCCAGGAGTGGCAACGGGACGAGGCCGACCACCTCTCGAAGTTCGAGGCCGAGATGGAGCGGCTGAAGACCGAGCGGGAAAAGGCGGTCCAGCACGCCGACGACCTCGGCTACCAGGTCGAGGTGCTGCGCGCCAAGCTCCACGAGGCGCGCCGCACCCTCGCCCACCGTCCCGCCTACGATTCGGCGGGCATCGACTACCAGGCCGAACAGCTGCTGCGGAACGCCCAGATCCAGGCGGACCAGCTGCGCACCGACGCCGAGCGCGAGCTGCGCGAGGCCCGGGCCCAGACGCAGCGCCTCCTCCAGGAGCAGGCCGAGCGGCAGGCCCGTATGGAGGCCGAGCTGCACGCCGAGGCGGTGGCCCGCCGGCAGCGCCTGGACGAGGAGCTCAACGAGCGCCGCCGGACCGTCGAGTCCCACGTCAACGAGAACGTCGCCTGGGCCGAGCAGCTGCGCGCCCGCACGGAGTCCCAGGCCCGACGGCTGCTGGACGAGTCCCGGGCGGAGGCCGAGCAGGCCCTGACCACGGCCCGTGCCGAGGCCCAGCGGCTCACCGAGCAGGCCAGTGGCCGGCTCGGGGCCGCCGCCGAGGAGGCCCGCGCGGAAGCCGAAGCGATCCTGCGCCGGGCGCGCACGGACGCCGAGCGGCTGCTGACCGCCGCCTCCGCGCAGGCGCAGGAGGCCACCGACCACGCCGAGCAGCTGCGCACCGCCACCACCGCGGAGTCCGACCAGGCACGCACCTCCGCCGCCGAGATGACGCGCACGGCCGAGGCGCGCCTCCAGGAGGCCGACGCGGCGCTGCGCGAGGCGCGGGCCGAGGCCGAGAAGCTGGTCGCCGAGGCGAAGGAGGCCGCGTCCGCCCGGCTGGCCGGCGCCGAGTCGGACAACGAGCAGCGCACCCGGACGGCCAGGGCCGAGATCGCCCGCCTGGTCAGCGAGGCCACCAAGGAGGCCGAGGCCCTCAAGGCGGAGGCCGAGCGGCTGCGCGCGGACGCCGCCGCCGAGGCCGAGCGACTGCTGGCCGAGGCCGCCGACAAGGCGCGCAGCGCCGTCGCCGAGGACTCCGCCGCCGCCCTGGCCAAGGCCGCCCGGACGGCCGAGGAGGTGCTGGCCAAGGCGTCCGAGGACGCCCGTGCCACCACCAAGGCCGCCACCGCCGAGGCCGAGCGCATCCGCGGTGAGGCGGAGGCCGAGGCCGAGCGGCTGCGGGAGCAGGCCGCCGACACCGCCGAGCAGCTCAAGGGCGCGGCGAAGGACGACACCAAGGAGTACCGGGCCAGGACGGTCGAGCTGCAGGAGGAGGCCCGCCGTCTGCGCGGCGAGGCCGAGCAGCTGCGTGCCGAGGCCGTCGCCGAGGGCGAGCGCCTGCGCGGCGAGGCGCGCCGCGAGGCGCTCCAGCAGATCGAGGAGGCGGCCAGCACCGCCGAGGAGCTGCTGGTCAAGGCCAAGGACAACGCCGAGGAGACCCGCTCCGGCGCGGCCGCCGAGAGCGAGCGGGTGCGCACCGAGGCGGCCGAGCGCGCGGCCACGCTGCGCCGGCAGGCCGAGGAGGCCCTGGAGCGGGCCCGTACCGAGGCCGAGGAGATGGCCGAGGAGGCCGAGGACCACGCCACGCGCACCCGCGAGGAGGCCGCCGAGGCGGCCCGCGCGCTGCGCGAGGAGGCCGAGCGGGCGGCCGCCGCGAAGGCCGAGGAGGCCGCGGCGGAGCTGGCCCGGCTGCAGGCCGAGGCCGAGCAGCGGGTGGAGGCGGCCGAGACGGCGCTGCGCGAGGCCCGCGCGGAGGCCGAGAGGCTGCGCCGGGAGGCGGCCGAGGAGGCCGAGAAGCAGCGCGCGGAGTCCGCGGAGCGCGTCCGTACGCTGCGCGAGCAGGCCGAGGAGGAGGCCGAGCGGCTGCGCGCCGAGGCCGCCGAGGAGGCGTCCGGGGCGCGTGCCGAGGGCGAGGCCACGGCCACCCGTCTGCGCGGCGAGGCCGAGGAGGAGTCGGAGCGGCTGCGCTCCGAGGCGCAGGAGACGGCCGACCGGGTGCGGGCGGAGGCGAACGCCGCCGCCGAGCGCACGGCCGCCGAGGCCGCCGAGGCGCTGACCGCCGCCCAGGAGGAGGCCGCGCGCCGTCGCCGGGAGGCCGAGGAGCTGCTCGGTGGCGCCCGTACGGAGGCGCAGGCGGAGCGCGAGGCGGCGCACGAGCAGAGCGAGGAGCTGCTGGCCTCGGCGCGCAAGCGGGTCGCCGAGGCGCAGGAGGAGGGTCGCCGGCTGGTCGAGGAGGCCGAGCAGCGCGCCTCCGAGCTGGTGGCCGCCGCCGAGCAGACCGCCCAGCAGGTGCGGGACGCCGTCGCCGGGCTGCACGAGCAGGCCGAGGAGGAGATCTCCGGCCTGCGCTCGGCCGCCGAGCACAACGCCGAGCGGACGGTCACCGAAGCGCAGATCGAGGCCGACCGGGTACGGGCCGACGCCTACGCCGAGCGCGAGCGCGCCGACGAGGAGGCCGCCGCGACCCGTGCCGAGGCCAAGGCCGCGGCCGACGCCGCCGCCGAGCGGGCGGAGCGCACGCTCGCGGAGGCCACCGCCGAGGCCGAGCGGGTGGAGGCCGAGGCCGTCCGCACCCTGGACGAGGCGCGCGAGGCCGCGAACACCCGCCGCGCGGAGGCGGCCCGGCAGGCCGACGAGCTGATCGCCGAGGCCACCACCGAGGCCGAGAAGCTGCGGACCGAGGCGGCCGGACAGGCCGAGCGGACGCTGGCCGAGGCCGCCGAGGAGGCGGAGCGGCTGCGCGCCGAGGCCGCCCGGACGACCGACGAGGCCCGCGAGGCCGCGAACGCCCGGCGTACCGAGGCGGCGCTGCAGGCCGACGAGCTCATCGCCGAGGCCACCACCGAGGCCGAGAAGATGGCCGCGGAGGCGCTGCGCACCCTGGGCGAGGCCCGGGAGGCCGCCGAGGCGCAGCGCGCGGAGGCCGCCGAGCGGGCCGAGCGGGCCCTGGCGGAGGCGAACCGCGAGGCCGAGCGGCTGGTGGCCGAGGCCACCGAGCTGGTGGAGGGCGCCACGGCGGACGCCGCCCGGATCGAGGGCGACGCCCGCCGGGCCGCCGACGCCCACCGGGCCGAGGCCGAGACCGACGCGGACCGGCTGCGTGCCGAGGCCGCCCGGACGGTGGACGAGGCCCGCGAGGCCGCGAACACCCGCCGCGCGGAGGCCGCCCAGCAGGCCGACGAGCTCATCGCCGAGGCGACGGCCGAGGCCGAGAAGATGGGCGCCGAGGCCCTGCGGACCCTCGACGAGGCGCGCGAGGCCGCCGAGGCGCAGCGCGCGGAGGCGACCGAGCGGGCCGAGCACACCCTGGCCGAGGCGAAGCGCGAGGCGGAGCGGCTGGTCGCGGCCGCCGCGGAGCGGAAGGCCAAGGCCGACGAGCAGGCCGACGCGGTGGTCGCCAAGGCGACCGCGGAGGCCGAGCGCATGGTCGCGGACGCCTCCGCGAAGGCCCAGCAGATGCGGACGGACGCCTCCGACGCGCTGGCGTCGGCGGAGCAGGACGCGGCACGGACCCGGGCCGACGCCCGCGAGGACGCGAACAAGATCCGGTCCGAGGGCCGGGCGGAGGCCGAGCGCATCGTCGACGAGGCCGCCGAGCTGACCTCCTCGGCGCAGGACGACGCCGACCGGATCGTCGAGACGGCCCGCGAGGCGGCGAACGCCCGCCGGGTGGAGGCCGCGCAGCAGGCCGACGAGCTCGTCGCCAAGGCCACGGCCGAGGCCGAGAAGATGGCCGCCGAGGCCGTCCGTGCCCTGGAGGAGGCCCGGGAGGCCGCCGAGGCGCACCGCGTCGAGGCCGCCGAGCGGGCCGAGCGCGCCCTGGCCGAGGCGACGGCCGCCGCCGAGCGGCTGCGCGCGGACGCCGACGAGGCGCTGGAGAACGCCCGCCGCGAGGCGACGCGGACCACCGACGAGGCCCGCGAGGCGGCGAACGCCCGTCGCGCGGAGGCCGCCGAGCAGGCGGACACCCTCGTGATGGAGGCCATGGCGGAGGCGGAGCGGATGGCCACCGAGGCCGCCGAGGCGCTCGCCGCCGCGCAGGAGAACGCCAACAGCACCCGGGCCGACTCCGCGAAGATCAAGGCGGACGCGGTCCTGGAGGCGGAGCGGCTGCGCGCCGAGGCGCGGGCCGAGGGCGAGCGGACGATCGACGACGCCCGCAACGCCTGTGCCCGGAAGCTGGCGGAGGCCGCCGAGCAGGCGGACGCGCTGGTCGCCAAGGCGCAGGAGGAGGCCGTACGGGCCGCCACGGCCGCCGAGGAGCAGGCCGACGCCATGGTGGGCGCGGCCCGCAAGGAGGCCGACCGGATCGTCGCCGAGGCCACCGGCGAGGGCAACGCGCTGGTGGAGCGGGCCCGTACGGACGCCGACACCCTGCTCGCCGAGGCGCGCGGGGACGCGACCGCCATAAGGGAGCGGGCCGAGGAGCTGCGCTCCCGGATCGAGGCGGACGTCGAGGAACTGCACGACCGGGCCCGCCGGGAGGCGGCCGAGGCGATGCAGTCGGCCGGCGAGCGCTGCGACAAGCTGGTCGCGGCCGCCACGGAGCAGCTGACGGACGCCGAGGAGAAGGCGGAGAAGCTGATCTCGGACGCCCAGACCGAGGCGAGCAAGGTGCGCATCACCGCCGTGAAGAAGGCGGACGCGCTCATCAAGGAGGCGGAGCAGAAGAGGACGGGCGCTGTACGCGAGGCCGAGCGCCTGCGCACCGAGGCTCAGGAGGAGGCCGCACGTCTTCTTGAGGAGGGGAAGCGGGAGTTGGAGGTGCTGGTCCGTCGTCGCGAGGACATTCAGGCCGAGATTTCCCGTGTCCAGGACGTGTTGGAAGCGTTGGAATCATTTGAGTCCCCGGGGGCGGGCGGCTCAAAGGACGGTGGGGTGAAGGCGACGGCCGGCGTCGGGGCAACTCGATCGGGTGGCAAGCAGGACCGAAAGTAGCCACTCAATCGAGGGGTCATTTTCCAGATTCCCGCACCGTCTACCACCATCTGCCGGATGACACGCCGCTCACGCCCCTAGGATTCCCTCTATCACCTCACAGGTCTCCAATGACAGGAACCCCATGAGCGACACTTCCTCCCCCTTCGGCTTCGAGTTGGTGCGGCGTGGATACGACCGCGGCCAGGTGGACGACCGCATTACGAAGCTCGTAGCGGACCGTGACAGCGCGCTGGCCCGGATCACCTCCTTGGAAAAGCGCATCGAGGAGCTCCACCTCGAGACGCAGAACGCTCAGGCCCAGATCAACGACGCCGAGCCGTCGTACGCGGGGCTCGGGGCGCGGGTCGAGAAGATCCTGCGGCTGGCCGAGGAAGAGGCCAAGGACCTGCGTGAGGAGGCCCGGCGCGCCGCCGAGCAGCACCGTGAGCTGGCCGAGTCGGCCGCCCAGCAGGTGCGCAACGACGCCGAGTCGTTCGCCGCCGACCGCAAGGCGAAGGCGGAGGACGAGGGCGCCCGGATCGTCGAGAAGGCCAAGGGCGACGCGGCCTCGCTGCGTGCCGAGGCGCAGAAGGACGCCCAGTCCAAGCGCGAGGAGGCGGACGCCCTCTTCGAGGAGACGCGCGCCAAGGCGGCCCAGGCGGCGGCTGACTTCGAGACCAACCTGGCCAAGCGCCGCGAGCAGTCCGAGCGCGACCTCGCCTCCCGCCAGGCCAAGGCGGAGAAGCGGCTGGCGGAGATCGAGCACCGCGCCGAGCAGCTGCGCCTGGAGGCCGAGAAGCTGCGTACGGACGCCGAGCGCCGGGCCCGCCAGACGGTGGAGACCGCGCAGCGCCAGGCCGAGGACATCGTGGCGGACGCCAACGCCAAGGCGGACCGTATCCGCAGCGAGTCCGAGCGTGAGCTGGCGGCGCTCACCAACCGCCGCGACAGCATCAACGCCCAGCTGACCAACGTCCGCGAGATGCTGGCCACGCTGACGGGCGCGGCCGTGGCGGCGGCCGGGGTGCCGGGTGACGACGAGCCGATCTCGCGCGGCGTCCCGGCCCAGCAGAGCCGCTGATACGCGGCGGAGGCACCGCACTCGATCGGGGGATCGGTGTGCTCGGCGCGCCACACGCGGCCCTCGGGGGCCGCGTGTGGCGCGCCGAGCCGGTTGTGGCGGAGGGCCGTGGGCGACTTGCGCGGAGCCCGCGCCACCGGTGGCGGGGCCCGGTGGGCGCGCTTACCGTGGCTGAGTGATCGAGCTCGAGGGGCTGACCAAGCACTACCGCGACGTCCGCGCCGTGGACCACCTCACGTTCACGGTCCGGCCGGGCATCGTCACCGGCTTCCTGGGGCCCAACGGGGCCGGCAAGTCGACGACCATGCGCATGATGCTCGATCTCGACAACCCCACCAGCGGCACGGTCCGCATCGACGGACGGCACTACCGCGAGCTGCGCGACCCGCTCCGGACCGTCGGCGCCCTGCTGGACGCCAAGGCGATGCACGGCGGCCGCAGCGCCTACCACCACCTGCTCTGTCTGGCGCAGAGCAACGGCATCCCGGCGGGCCGGGTGCGGGAGGCGCTGGACACGGTGGGTCTGACGGCCGTGGCCCGCAAGCGCACCAAGGGGTTCTCGCTCGGCATGGGGCAGCGCCTGGGCATCGCGGGCGCGCTGCTGGGCGATCCGCGCATCCTGATGTTCGACGAGCCGGTCAACGGCCTCGACCCCGAGGGCATCCACTGGATCCGCAATCTGATGAAGAGCCTGGCGGCGGAGGGCCGTACGGTCTTCGTCTCCTCCCACCTGATGAGCGAGATGGCGCTGACCGCCGACCATCTGGTGGTCATCGGGCAGGGCAAACTGCTGGCGGACACCGGCATGCGGGACTTCATCGCGGAGAACTCCCGCTCGTTCGTCCGGATGCGCTCGCCCGACCACGAGCGGCTGCGGGAGGTGCTGCACGGCGCCGGCATCGCCTTCGGTCCCGGCCCCGAGGGGGCGCTGGAGGTGGAGGGCGAGGACGCGGCACACCTGGGCGAGCTGGCGGCGCGCCACCAGTTGGTGCTGCACGAGCTGAGCCCGCAGTCCGCCTCGCTGGAGGAGGCGTTCATGCGGCTGACGGCCGGGGCGGTGGAGTACCACGCCCATGAGAACCACCGTCCGCCGGAGCCCGGAGCGGCGCCGGACGGGGGCTGGGGGGCCGACTGGCGGCGGCGGAAGGGAGCCTGACGATGGCGGTGGTGGCCCAGGTGCTGCGATCGGAATGGACGAAGATCAAATCCGTCCGGTCCACGGTGTGGACGCTCGGCCTCGCCATCGTGGCGACCGTCGCTCTCGGCGCTCTGATCAGCGCTCTTTCCAAAAGGGAATTCGACAACCTGTCGCCCGAGGGGAAGATCGATTTCGATCCGACCTACATCAGCTTCGCGGGAATGGGCCTCGGCCAGCTGGCATTGATCGTTTTCGGTGTGCTCGTGGTGGCGAACGAATACAGCACGGGAATGATCCGTACGTCGCTCGCCGCCGTTCCCCAGCGCGCCACCTTCCTGTTCTGCAAGATCATTGTCGCGACGCTGCTCGCCTGCGCGGTCGGGATGATCACGAGTTTCGCGGCGTTCTCGGTCGGACAGGCCATGCTCGGCGACCACGGCGCGGCGCTGGGCGATCCCGGCGTGCTGCGCGCGGTGCTCGGCGGCGGCCTCTACATGACCCTGATCACCGTCTTCTCGATGGGCATCGCGGCCATGCTGCGCAGCCCGATGCTCTCGCTCGGCATCCTCATGCCGTTCTTCTTCCTGGTCTCCGCGATCCTGGGCAACGTCCCCGCCACCAAGAAGGTGGGCCAGTACCTGCCCGACCAGGCCGGCCAGAAGGTCATGCAGGTGGTCACGGCCGGCGACGACAAGCCGTACGGGCCCTGGGGCGGCTTCGCGATCATGGCGCTGTGGGTGGTCGCCGCGCTGATCGGCGGATACGCGGTGCTCAAGCGGCGGGACGCGTAGCCATCACCAGCACCGCCGGCACCACCCGGGCCGCCGGCACCGCCCGCCCCTCCGCATCACACGCGCATCGGGAACCGTCAACCGCTGATCTATCCTCCTAATCCTTGCGGGGCGCATGCCCCCGACCGAGGGCACAGTCCCTGACCGAGCTCGCGAGGGGCGGAGAATGATCGAGGCAGTCGGCCTGACAAAGCGCTACGGCGCCAAGACGGCCGTGCACAACCTGACCTTCCAGGTGCGGCCGGGTGCCGTCACCGGCTTCCTGGGGCCCAACGGCTCCGGCAAGTCGACGACCATGCGGATGATCCTGGGGCTGGACGTGCCCTCTGCGGGCCGGGTCACCATCGGCGGGCAGCCGTTCCACAAGCTGCCCAACGCGCCCCGCCAGGTCGGCGCCCTCCTCGACGCCAAGGCCGTGCACGGCGGGCGCAGCGCCCGGATGCACCTGCTCTCGCTCGCCCAGCTGTCCGGCATCCCGGCCCGTCGCGTGGACGAGGTCCTCGGCGTCGTCGGCCTCCAGGACGTGGCCCGCAAGCGCTCCAAGGGCTTCTCGCTCGGCATGGGGCAGCGGCTGGGCATCGCCGCGGCGCTGCTCGGCGACCCCCAGGTGCTGCTCTTCGACGAGCCGGTCAACGGCCTCGACCCCGAGGGCATCCTCTGGGTCCGCAACCTGATGAAGGGCCTGGCGGCCGAGGGCCGTACGGTCTTCGTCTCCTCCCACCTGATGAGCGAGATGGCGCTGACCGCCGACCACCTGATCGTGATCGGGCGCGGGCAGCTCATGGCGGACATGAGCGTCAAGGACTTCATCGCGGCGAACTCCGCGGGCTTCGCGCGGGTGCGCACCCCGGACGGCGAGGCGGAGGGCCGCGAGAAGCTGACGGCCGCCCTGGTCGCGGAGGGTGCCCAGGTCCTGCCGGAGCCGGACGGCGCGCTGCGGGTGACGGGCCTGGCCCTGCCCCGGATCAGCGACCTCGCCCACGAGGCCGGCACCCGTCTGTGGGAGCTCTCCCCGCACCAGGCCTCCCTGGAGGAGGCGTACATGCGCATGACGCAGGGCGCGGTCGACTACCGCTCCACGCAGGACCAGCGCGCGGGCCTCCAGGCGCCGCCGGCGCCGCACGGCTGGCAGCAGCCCGCCGCCGCCCCGCTCCCGCAGGGCTGGGCCGAGCAGGCCTACCCGGTCCTGCCGGGCGAGCAGCCCAACCCGTACGCCCAGCCCGTCGCCGTGGCCCCGGCCGCGCAGCCGCCCGTCCCCCCGCCCACCGGGCCCGCCCCCCAGGGCGCGCCCGCCGACCTGACCAAGCGCGACAGCGAGGACGCCCGATGACCACCCCGCAGCAGCACCCCGCGCCCCCGCAGACCGCCCCGCAGGCCCCCGCGATGCCGCAGGCCGCCCCGCCGGTCCCCGCTCCCGCGTACGCGCAGGGCGCGGCGGCCGGCCACTGGCCGGGGCAGGCGCCCGCCGGCGGCTACGTCTCGCCGATCCCGATCCGCAAGGCCACCCTCATGGACGCCGTCGCCTCCGAGTGGACCAAGATCCGGTCCGTGCGGTCGACGATGTGGACGCTGGGCATCATGGTGCTGCTGATCCTCGGCATCGGCTTCCTGACCGCGGCCCTCGTCGCCGGCCAGAGCGGGGACACCGCCAACTCCTCGCCGCTCGCGCTGGGGTTCTTCGGCGTGCTCCTCGGCATCATCTGCGTGGTCACGCTCGGGGTGCTGACCATCTCGTCCGAGTACGGCACGGGCATGATCCGCACCACCCTGACCGCCTGCCCCGACCGCGGCCGGGTGCTGGCGGCGAAGTCGCTCGTCTTCTTCCTCCTGACGTTCGTGATCACCTTCGTCGCGACCGGGCTGATCGCGATGGTGGACTCCGCGCTGCTGGCCGACCGGACCACCCTCACCCCCGACGCCGAGCTCTGGCTGCGCTCGACGGTGGGCGTCAGCCTCTACGTGGCGACGCTGGGCCTGCTCGGGCTCGCCGTGGGCACCCTGCTGCGGCACTCCGCCGGGGCCATCACGGTCATGCTGGGTGTGATCCTGCTGCCGATCGTGCTGTCCCTGTTCATGATGGGCGAGGCACTCGAGGACGTCCGCAAGGCACTGATCGACTACTCGGTCCCGATGCAGCTCTCGGCCTTCTACGCCACCGGGTCCGAGCAGCACGCCGGCACCCCCACCGGCTGGAACCCCCTGTGGATCATGCTGGGCGTGGCGGCCGTCGCACTGACCGGCGCCTACCTCTCGCTGACGAAGCGGGACGCCTGAGCGAGGAGACCGGGGCCCGGACAGGCCCTAGTACCTCGGCGCGTTACGGGACCGCTGGAGCCGCGCGCTCCGGCGGTCCTTCGCGTTCCAGCAGGACCGGTGCCAGTGCCGGCGGTCCTCGACGCCGCCGCCGTGCTGCGGCCAGGCCACCAGGTGCGGCACCCCCGGCGGGATCTCCTGGTCGCAGCCGGGGCAGCGGTAGTGCTTCGCGGCCGCGCCGCCGCCGATCATCCGCACCGCCCAGTCCTCGCCCTGCCAGGACTCGGTCCGCTCCAGGCCGTACCGCTCGCCACCGACGTCGCGCGGGAGGGGGGAGGAGTGGTCGGTCCCGCCTCGCGGGCGGTTTCGGCGCGGGGACACGGGGCACCTCGGTGGGTCTGGGGGGCTACGGGTCGTGACCAGCCTACGCGTCATGGTCACCACCGTGGCGCGGTGTCCCTGACCTCTGTGACGCCTGTACACCGATCATCATGAAAACTTCACGCACGGCCGTACCTTCGGCACGTGTCCGCCGTTATTGCCTCAGGGGGATGCCGCGTCGGTCGCTAGGAGGAACGAGAGCGATGCGCGTTGGAGCCTTTGTCCTGGCTGCCCAGTTCCCCGGTCAGGGCCACGAGGAGCCGCTGTACCGGGCGATCCGCTCGGCGGAGGTCGCCGAGGAGGCCGGGCTGGACGCGGTCTGGCTGGCCGAGCACCACTTCGTGCCGTACGGGGTGTGCCCCTCGGCGGTGACCCTCGCCGCCCTGCTGCTCGGCCGCACCCGCACCCTCCGGGTCGGTACGGCCGTCAGCGTCCTGCCCACCACCCATCCCGTGACCCTGGGCGAGCAGGCCGCCCTGCTGCACATCGCCTCGGGCGGCCGGTTCACCCTCGGGGTGGGGCGCGGCGGGCCCTGGGTGGACCTGGAGGTCTTCAACTCGGGCCTGGGGGCGTACGAAGAGGGGTTCCCCGAGTCGCTCGATCTGCTGATGCGCTGGCTGCGCGAGCCCCGGGTGGGCACCGCGGGCGATCGCTTCGCCTTCCGCGAGGTCCCGGTGGTGCCCCGCCCCGACGAGCTGCTGGACTCCACCGGTCCCGGCGTCGTCGTCGCGTGCACCTCGCCGGCCAGCGTACGGCTGGCGGCGGCGCACGGGCTGCCCATGCTGCTGGGCATGCACAGCGAGGACGCCGAGAAGGCGGAGATGGTCGCCCTGTGGCGGGAGTGCGCGCTGCGGGCGGGCGGTTCGCCGGAGCGGGTGGCGGCCGCCGGCCATGTGGCGGCCGGGGTGGTGCAGATCGCGGACCGGTCCCCGGAGGCGCGGGAGACACTGCTGAAGACCATGCCGGGCTGGCTGCACCACGGCCTCTCGGCGCACGTCACCGTCGACGGCCGGGTCCGCCGGATGCGCGACCCGCTGGCGTACACGGAGCTGCTGTGCGACCTCCATCCCGTCGGCTCGCCACGGCTGTGCGCCGACCGGCTCGCCGCCACCCGCGAGCGCACCGGCATCAACCGGTTCGCCCTGCTCGCCGAGGGTTCCGGCGACCTCGCCGCCACCGAGGAGAACCTCCGCCGGCTCGGCGGGGAGGTGCTGCCCCTGCTCGTGTGATCCGCCGGTCACAGGCCCCGGCGGAGCTGCCGCACCCGAATCCTTGAAGCACCTCCCGCACTCGGAGCGGCAGCACAGGACACCCGTCAGCAGTCCCGCAGCTCCGGCGACTGGTTCAGCAGCTGGGCCCGGACCGAGGTGAACCGGGCCAGCCGGTCGTCCGCCGCGGGGCCCGCGGGGAAGACCGCCACCCGGTGGCAGTTCTGGAACGCCAGGCGGACCCCGAAGTGCCGCTGCAGCGCACCCCGGATCGCGTCACTCGCCAGGGCGCGCAGCAGCTGGCCACGCGCCTGCTCGTCCGGCGGGGGCGTCCGGTTGTCGGCGAACGCACCGCCGTCGGCCGTGAGCCGGTCCACCAGGGAGCTGATCGTCTCCCATGCGTAGGGCAGGGAGGTCCGGACGCAGTCGACGAAGGCGGCTTCGTCGACCTCGCCTCGCTCGGCCTGTTCGAGGAGGGCCGGTGAGACGTCGAGCGACATGGGTTCTCCTCTCGCGACCCCCGTGCGGGGGGTCTCAGGGATGGGCGAGCGGACGACGACGCCCTGTGCTCGTACGGCGACCGCCCGCTTCAACGGTAATCCGGCCACTGCTGCCCCACCAGGAGAACACCGACAACTGGCCAAAGCCCGAGGGGGTCTTCCAGGGCGAATCGCGTGAAGTGGCAGGAGTCGAGTAGCGTGGCTCACCATGCGTCTCGTCATCGCCCGTTGCTCCGTGGACTACGCGGGCCGGCTCACCGCCCATCTGCCCTCCGCCCCCCGTCTGATCCTGGTCAAGGCGGACGGCAGCGTCAGCATCCACGCGGACGACCGCGCCTACAAGCCCCTGAACTGGATGTCGCCGCCGTGCACCCTGAAGGAGGGCGACGGTGTGTGGACGGTGATCAACAAGGCGGGCGAGAAGCTCATCATCACCATGGAGGAAGTCCTCCACGACTCCTCCCACGAGCTGGGCGTGGACCCCGGTCTGATCAAGGACGGCGTCGAGGCGCACCTCCAGGAGCTGCTCGCCGACCGCATCGAGACGCTCGGCGAGGGCTACACCCTCATCCGCCGCGAGTACCCCACGGCGATCGGCCCGGTGGACATCCTCTGCCGCGACGCCGAGGGCGGCACGGTGGCCGTGGAGCTCAAGCGCCGCGGCGAGATCGACGGTGTGGAGCAGCTCACCCGCTATCTGGAGCTCCTCAACCGCGACCCGCACCTGGCCCCCGTGCGCGGCGTCTTCGCCGCCCAGGAGATCAAGCCCCAGGCGCGGGTCCTGGCCACGGACCGCGGCATCGGCTGCGTCGTGCTGGACTACGACGCGATGCGCGGCATCGAGGACGACAAGCTGCGGCTGTTCTGATCCCGGTCCGGCCCGACGGCCGGCACGCATACGGAAGGGCCCGTACGTCACCGTACGGGCCCTTCCGTGTGCGTGGGTACCGTCGCGGCTAGGCGATGGGACTGCCGCCGCCGGTGGCGCCCCCGCTCGCGCCGCCGCCCGTACCGCCCGGGGCCGGGCCGCTCGCGGAGTTGGAGCTCGCGCCCGTGGGCGGCTGGGGGCCCTTGGTCGGCGGCTCGGGCGACGTCGTCGGGGGCTTGTCCTCCGTCTTCGTCGGCGCGGGCGGCGACGGCTTGGTGGTCTCCCCGCCGCCGGGCGAGCGGGTCGGGCTCTGCGTGGGCCGGTCGGGCGTGGGCGACGGGGTGGCGGGGTCGCCGCTGCCGGACGCGGACGGCGAGGGGCTGCCGGAGGCGCCGGGCGAGCTCGGGGTGCCGCTGGGCGCCGCCGAGCGGCCCGGCGTGCCCGGGCGGCCGGGGACTCCCGGGTTGCCCCGCCCGCCGGACGCCGGCTCGTCGGCGATCATCCCGTTGTCGCCGTCCTGCTGCGAGGCCGACTGCCCGGGCTTGACCGTGTCGGCGCGGCCGTCGTCACCGCCGCCGGTGGTGGCGCCGAGGGTGACGACGGTGCCGAGGACGGCCGCCAGGAGGGCGCCCGCGCACGCCGCGACGAGGTTGCGCCGGTTGCCGCCGGCCATGAGCTTCTGCGCCCAGGACCGCCGGCCCACCGGACCGCGCCGCGGGACGCCCGCCGGGGGGCCCGCGGGCGGGCGCGGCACCGCCGCGGACGCCACGGGCGCCGCCGGGACACGGCTGACGACGGTGGTGCCGTCGGTCGGCCGCTGCCGGACGGGGCGCGCCGCCTTGGCCGGGGGCGCGGCCGACTCCTCGCTGCGGGCGTCCGGCACCTCCTCGCCGGAGGGGGTACGGGCCGGCAGCGGGGGCAGCGGCGGCATGGCCGCCGAGCCGGTGCGGTGGGGGCCGCCGGGCAGCGGCCGGGCGCCCAGCGCCAGGCCCGAGCGGTCGGCGACGAGGGCCAGGGCCCGGCGTCCGGCGACCGTGCCGCGCCGGTCGGCGAGCACGCCGCGCAGCCCGATGGAGGCCTCCAGCTCGGCGCGGGCCCGGTCGAGGTTGCCGGTGCACAGCGCCAGCACGCCCAACTCGTGGTGGAAATACGCTTCTTCGCCGACTTCGCCGGCCAGCCGCGCGGCCTCCTGGCCGGCCCGCAGGGTGCGCTCCCAGGCGCCCCAGTGGAGCGCGGCCGCGAACGCCGGCGCGGCGGTGCGGGCGAGCAGCACGGCGGCCGCGCGGTGCCCGGCGTCGCCGTGGCCGACGAGGGCGCTCACGGCGGCGAGGATCGTCTCGGCCTCGACGGCGATCCGCTCGGGGGTGACCGAGGGGTGGCCGGCCCACCAGGAGTAGTGCCGGGCCGCGGCGTGGGCGCGGTCGGCGGCGTCGTCGTCGTAGCCGGCGGCGATCAGCTGGTCGGCCACGCCGGCCGCCAGCCGGTAGTGGGCGCCCACGGGGCTGATCAGGCCGGCGGAGAGCAGCTCGCCGATGGCGGCGTCGGCGTGGGTGTCGCCGGCCAGGGCGGGCAGGTGGGCCTGGTGGGGCAGTTCGCCGCCGAGCGCGACGGCGAACCGCAGGGCGTCCCGGGCGGCCCCGCTCAGGCGGGAGGCGAGCGGCGCCGCGGGCGCGGCGGCCTCGGCGATCGTGGGCAGCGACGGGGCGCGCCCGGCGGTCGCCTCCTCGTCCGTGTCCTCCCCGCCGTCGGCACCGGCCGAGGCGGCGGCCGCGTAGGGGCGCTCGGCGGTCACGCCGAACTCGTCGGCGGCCGCGGGCCCGGACGTCTCCCGCTCCGCGGCCTCGCCGAGCTGCCGCAGCAGGGCGCCGGCCTGCACGAAGCGCAGGGGCAGCCCCTCGGACTCGAACCAGAGGTCGGCGGCCCAGTCGGCCTCCCGGTCGGTGAGCGGCCGGTCCACGGCCAGCTCCAGGAGCTCCAGGCAGCCGGTGCGGTCGAGTCCGCCGAGGAAGACCTCCTCCACGTGCGCGTCGGTGGAGGGCGCCGGGACGTCGGGGGTGGCCGCGAGGAGGAAGGCGCATTCGGGCGTGGCGTCGAGGAGTTCGTCGAGCGCGACGCCGCCGAACTCCAGGTCGTCCAGGACCACGACGGCGCCGATCTCGTGCACGGCCGCCATCAGTTCGGCCCGGTCGGGGCGGTGCAGCGGCGCGTGGTGGACCGCGGCGAAGAGCTCGTGGAGCAGGTCGCCCGGCGTGCGGTGGTAGCCGCTCAGCCGGACGACCCCGTCGGGCGCCAGGCCCGCGCAGTCCTCGGCGACCGCGTCCAGCAGCACGCTGCGGCCGGACCCGGAAGGTCCGGTCAGCCGTACGGAACGGCCGCGGGACAGCAGTCGGCCCAGCCGCTCGCGCTCCTCGGAGCGCTGCACCAGGGGCCGGGGCCCGGCCTCGCGCGCCGACGGCGCGGGCGCGGCGGCGGGGGGGGGGGGGGGGGGGCGGGGGGGGGGGGGGGGGTCCGTGCTTGGGGGGGGGGGGGCGGGGGGGGAAGGATTTCTCTTTTTTTCAGCTCGAACGGCAAAAA